>JACQWC010000133.1 GCA_016209635.1 Candidatus Rokuibacteriota bacterium
ACCGGGCGTTCTTCACCTCGCTCGGCGCCACGGTCATGCAGACCGCGCCCGGCGAGGTGTACACCGCGCTCGAGCGCGGCGTCGTCGACGGCTACGGCTGGCCGATCGGCGGCATCTTCGACCTCAACTGGCAGGAGCGTACGAAGTTCCGCGTCGATCCGGGCTTCTACGACGCCGAGGTGTCGCTGCTCGTCAACCTGGACACGTGGAAGCGGCTCACCCCGGCGCAGCGCGACTTCCTCACGCGCCAGGCCCTCGCGCTCGAGGGCCAGAACGACTTCTGGAAGACCCATGCGCAGGAGGAGATCAAGCGCCAGGCGCAGGCCGGCATCCAGGTGATCCGGTTCGAGGGCGCGCAGGCGACGCAGTATCTCGACCGGGCCTACGAGGCCGGCTGGGCCGGCATCATCAAGGCCAGCCCCGAGCACGGGCCGAAGATGCGCGAGCTCTTCTCCAAGCGCTAGCCGCCGCATGCTCGGGCGCGCGTACGGTCGGGCGCTTCACGCGTGCGCCGTGGTCGCCGCGCTGCTGCTCGGCGCGGTGGCGCTGCTCGTCACCGGTGACGTCGTGGCGCGCAACGTAGGCCTCGGGACGCTGCCGTGGATCATCGAGGTCTCGGAGTACAGCCTGCCGCTCGCGACCTTCCTCGTCGCGCCGTGGCTGCTCTACCACAGCGAGCACGTCCGACTCGACGCGCTGATCACGGCCCTGCCACCGCCTGCCGGTCGTGCGCTGGAGCGGATCGCGGACGGGATGGGGCTCGTGATCTGCCTCGTGTTCGTCGTCTACGGGGCGAAGGCCATCGCGAGCTCGGCGCAGCAGGGTTCGATGGTGATCAAGGCGATCGTCTTCCCGGAGTGGTGGCTGTACGCGCCCGTGCCGGGGTGCTTCGCCCTGCTCGCCATCGAGTTCGTCCGGCGGATGCTCGGGCAGGGGCCCCTCGCCGGCACCGGGCCCCACGCCTGACCCATGGCGTGGTGGCTCTCGGCGACGGTCCTGTTCGGCGTCTTCACGGCGCTGTTCGCCGCCGGGCTGCCGGCGGCATTCGCCTTCTTCGGCATCAACGTCGTGGGCGCGTGGGTCTGGCTCGGTCGGGAGGCCGGGCTGGTGCAGATGATCCGCAACGGTGTCGCGTCGATCGCGAGCTTCTCGCTGACGCCGATCCCGTTCTTCGTCCTGATGGGCGAGGTCTTGTTCCACACCGGCGTCGCCATGAAGGCGATCGACGCCATCGACCGCGTCATCTGGCGCGTGCCCGGGCGGCTCTCGGTGGTGGCGGTCGTGGCGGGCACGGTGTTCTCGGCGATCTCGGGCTCGACGATCGCGACCACGGCCCTGCTCGGCAGCCTGCTCCTCCCCGAGATGCTCAAGCGCGGCTACCACCCGAACATGGCGATGGGCCCGATCATGGCGATCGGCGGCGTGGACATGCTGATCCCGCCGTCGGCGCTGACGGTGCTCCTCGGCAGCTTGAGCGGCATCTCGATCTCGCGGCTGCTCGTGGCGGGGATCATGCCCGGCGTCCTGCTCTCGGCGGCCTTCGTGGCGTACATCGTCGCGCGGGCCCTCCTGGACCCGGGGCTCGCGCCCGCCTTCGCGCACGAGACGGTGGCGGGCTGGACGCGCTGGCGGCCGCTGGTCGTGTATGTGCTGCCGCTCGTGCTGATCTTCGTCGTGGTCATCCTGGCGATGTCGGCCGGCTGGGCCACGCCGACCGAGTCGGCCGCGATCGGCGCGATCGCCACGGTCCTGGTGGCGTGGATCTACCGGTCGCTCACGTGGGCGGGCCTGATGAAGGCGCTCCTCGGCACGGCGGGGATCTCGGGCGTGATCCTGTTCATCATCGTCGGCGCGACGACCTTCGCCCAGATCCTGACCTTCTCGGGGGCCACGAACGGCCTGGTGAACGCGATTCGCGACGCCCAGCTCACCGCGCCCGTCGTGCTCTGGGCCATGATGCTCATCCTGCTCGTCCTCGGGTGCTTCATCGACCAGGTGAGCATGATGCTGATCACCCTGCCGTTCTTCATGCCGCTCGTGGAGCTCTACCGCTTCGACCCGGTCTGGTTCGGCGTGATGTTCCTCATCTGCATGCAGCTCGGGCTCCTCACGCCGCCGTTCGGGATGCTCCTCTTCACGATGAAGAGCGTCGCGCCGCGCTCCATCACGATGGCTCACGTCTACGGCGCCGTGACGCCCTACGTGGTGTTCGGCCTCCTGATGCTTGCCGTGGTGATGCTATTTCCACCGGTCGCCACCTGGCTCCCCGAGGTGCTGTTCAGGAAGTGAGAAAGGCGTGCCGCGGCCGGATCTACCCCGTCGACCCCGCGCCGGCGAGCGCCGCTTCACGCGAAGCCCGACGGCTCCGCGGCGCCGACGCGGCCTGCGGTACGAGGACGATCTCCCAGCCGCGCCCGGCGAGCGCCGCGGGCGGCGCGACGGTGTCGCGCGCGATCGCGAGCACGCGGCTCACGACCGCGGTGCGCTCGAACGGCACGGGCACCAGGACCCGCCAGCCGCCGAACAGGCGCCGCGTGACGGTCGGCGCCACCACGGCCCCGAGCTCGCGATGGATCGCGTCGGTCATCGCGATCTGACGGGCGACGGCCTCGGCGCGCAGCCGTCGCCTCCGCGAGACCGTCCAGAGGAGCGCGACGAAGCTCAGCACCGGGGTTAGCACGATCACCAGCGCGGCGATCACGACCGTGCCTCAGCGGCGACGAGCATCACCGGGGCGGTCGCCCGCCGCAACAGACGCGCCGCGATGCCCTTGAGCCGCCCGAGCCGCCACCAGCGCGGCTTGCCGCCGCTGACCGCGATCAGGTCGGCGCCGAAGACCTCGGCCTCGGCCAGGATCTCCTCGGCCGGCTCGCCGAACCTCACGGCGAGCTCGACGGGGACGCCGTCGAGCCGGGTCGCGGCGACGCCCCGGAGATACGTGCGCCCGAGGCCGTCGATCCGCTCCATGTCCTGGCTCTGGTAGGCGATCACGCGCCCGTAGGCGTCCATCCGCGTCTGCGGCAGCGGCCCGACGTGGAGCAGCCGCACCGTCGCTCCGCTCTGCCGGGCCAGGGCGGCGACGAGGTCCACGATCGCCTCGCCGCGCTCCTCTCGATCGAGTGGCACCAGGATTCGCTTGGCCATCATCCACCTCCGCCCCGTATGACGCCGGACGGCGGCGGACGTGAAATCCCGTCAGCGCGGGAGCGGGTGGAGGTCCGGCCGGCAGCTCGTGCAGGGCGCGAGCCCCGCCGACTCGGCGCCCTCGCGGCTGCTGAACAGCGTGAGCCGCGCGAGCGTCTTCCGGGCGAGCGACCCGCACGTCGGCACGCAGTACTCCGTGTCGTCGAGGTCGCGCGCGTACATCCGATCGCGCGCCACGCGGAAGTCATGGGCCGCGCGCTGCGTGCTCACGCCCTCGACCGACAGCAGCCGCTGCTTGAGCGTGAGCTTGCTGCCCGCGTAGCCGGTGAGCGAGCCCGAGGCGCCGACGATGCGGTGGCAGGGCACGACGATCGGCACGGGGTTCCAGCGCAGCGCCTGGGCCACCGCGCGCACGGCCGCCGGCCGTCCGATGCCGGTCGCGATCCGCGCGTACGACGTCACCGCGCCGTAGGGCACCGACGCCGTCGCCTGGAGCACCGCACGGTGGAAGTCGCTCGACGCCAGGCGCAGGTCGAGCCGCCAGTCGAGCCGCGTGCGCCGGCCGCCGAGGTAGTCGAGCAGCTCGCGCTGCAGCCGCTCGATCTCGGCGCCGTCCTCCTCGAGCTCGACGCCGGGCGTGCGGGCCAGGCGCGAGGCCCTGGCCGTCGTCGCGTCGCCGAGGTACTCGATCGCGGCCACGCCCTCCTCGGAGCGCGCGATGAGGATCTGGCCGAGCGGCGAGGCGACGATCGCGTACGTCACCAGCCGCCGCCGGAGGTCGGCGAGGCGCGACCCGAGCGCCGCGCGCGCGGTCTCGGACGGCGGCTCCGCGCGCGGGAGCGCCCGCGCGACCGAATCGATCGCGCGGTACCGCACCCAATCACCCCGGCACGGGGCGCAGCGAGCGACGTGGCCCTCCACCCGCTCCGTCGCGGCGGCCCCTGCCTCGCCCATCGCGGAGGCGACGAGATCGGGCTCGATGGCGCGGCAGACCTGGGGCTTGGTCGTCATCGCTCGGACTCCATTCCGGGCAGCTCGTGCCCGTTGAGACTCGCTCGGATCTTTTTCAGGGCCTGGAAGACGTGCGCGCGCGCGCTCTCCGGCGAGCACTCGAGGCTCGCGGCGATCGCGGCGTAGTCGAGCTCGTGGACCTTGCGCAGGACGAAGGCGAGGCGCTGCTTGAGCGGTAGCGCCGCGACGACCGTTTCGACGAGCGCGCGCGCCTCGTTGAAGAGCGTCGCGCTCTCGGGCCCGTCGCCGTGACTCGTCTCGCCTGTCGCCATGACGGCCGCGTACGCCCGCCGGCGCCGGGACTCGCCCCGGAAGTGGCTCTTCGCGAGATTGCTCGCGATCGCGAAGAGCCAGGCGCGGACGTTCGCGTCGGCGGGCAGGCGGTGCCAGGCGCGATAGGCGCGCAGGAACGTCTCCTGCGAGAGGTCGTCCGCCTCGCTCCCGCGGGACGTGGCCCTCAGGAGATAACGGCGGATCTCCCCGTGGTGCGTCGCCACCACCTCGTCGAAGGGCGACGTGCTCATACGCCCTAGGAGACGCCGATCGGGGCCGGCCGTGAAACCGGCTTTCCGACGGCGATGTAACCGCTCGGATTCATGATCGTTTCAGCTTCCCTTCATCGTCGTCGGGAGCCAGAGGGCGATCTGCGGGAACGTCATGAGGAGGACGATCGCCACGATCATCATCACGAAGAACGGCATCACCCCGACGTAGACGTCCATGATCGTCGATTTCCGCTCGTAGGCTCCCCGCCCCCGAAGACCGTGAATGACGTAGAGGTTGAGGCCTTCGGGGGGCGAGATGAGCGCGGCCTCGGTGAGGATCGTGGCGATCACGCCGAACCACACGAGGTCGATGTTCTGGGTCTTGAGGATGGGCAGGATCACCGGGATGGTCGTCACCATCATGGAAAAGCCGTCCATGAAGGTCCCGAGGACCAGGTAGAAGACGATGATGAGAACCATCGTCGCCGTCGGGGAGAGTCCGGTCGAGGCCACCCATCGGGACGTCGCGTAGGGCACGCCGAGGAGCGCCAGGACGGAGTTCAGGATGAACGCGCCGGTGAGGATCAGCATCACCATCGCGGTCGTGCCGGCGCTGGAGAGGCAGACCGCCTTCAGCAGGGCAGGGGTGAGCCGGCGGGCCAGCGCGGCCAGCACGAAGGACCCCACCACGCCGAACGCCGCCGCCTCCGTCGGCGTGGCCACGCCGAGGTAGATCGTCCCCAGGACGAGGAAGATCAGGAACAACGTCGGCAGCATGTCGACGAGGGAGGCGAGCAGCTCCCGCCAGGGGGCGGCCGGCTCGCGGGGGGCGACCTGGGGCCAGATCAGCGCCGCCACGAAGATGACGCCCATGAAGAGCAACGACAGCATGATCCCGGGGAAGAAGCCGGCCATGTAGAGCTTGCCGATGGAGACCTCCATCAGCACCCCGTAGACGATGAAGCTGATGCTGGGCGGGATGAGGATGCCGAGCGTCCCCCCGGCGGCCAGCGAGCCCAGCACGAGCCGCTCGTCGTACCCGCGGGCGCGGAAGGCGGGGAGCGCGACCGACCCGATCGTGGCCGCGGTCGCCACGCTGGAGCCCGAGACGGCGGCGAAGGTGGCGCAGGCGGCGATGTTGCTGTGCATGAG
>JACQWC010000128.1 GCA_016209635.1 Candidatus Rokuibacteriota bacterium
ACGAAGGGGACGCCGGCCCCTATCTCACCGCCGCGATCTCGTTCGCGAAGGACCCGACGCGCGAGATCTGGAACTGCGCCTACAACCGGCTCATGCCCAAGGGCCGCGACACGACCTCGCTCCATCTGACCCCGGGAAAGCACCTCTTGGAGTTCCACCGGATCGCCGAGTCCCGCGGGGAGCCCCTGCCCGTGGCCTTCGTGATCGGCGTCCATCCCGCCCTGGCGCTCGGCGCCCTCGCCATCGGCTCGATCGACGAGGACGAGCGCGCGATCATGGGATCGCTGCTCGGCGAGCCACTCGAGCTGGTGAAGTGCGTGACTTCGGACCTCTTCGTGCCCGCCCACGCCGAGCTGGTCATCGAGGCGGAGATCCTGCCGCGCGAGCGCGCCGCCGAGGGACCGTTCGGCGAGTTCACCGGCTACAGTCTCGGCGAGCGCCAGCGCGAGGTCGTCAGGGTGAAGGCGGTGACCCACCGGCGGGATGCCCTCTTCCAGGACATCTCGGTCGCGCACCTCGATCACCTCCTCCTCTCCACGATCCCGATGGAGGCGAACCTCTACCGGGCCGTCCGCGCGATGGTGCCCTCGCTCCGCGCGGTGCGGGTGCCCGCGCCCTTCACCTGCTACGTCTCGATCGAGCAGCGCGTCCCGGGCCAGGCGAAGAACGCGATCCTCGCCGCGCTCGGCGCCGACCTCTACCTGAAGCGGGTCGTCGTGGTCGACGAGGACGTCGACATCTTCGACGACCGGCAGGTGACGTGGGCGATCGCGACGCGCTGCCAGCCCGACCGCGACCTGACGATCGTCACGGCCGTGCGCGGCTCGGACCTGGACCCGTCGACGCGGGAGGACGGCCTCGGGGCCAAGTGGGGAGTGGACGCGACGGCGAAGCCATCGCTCGCCGCCTACACGCCGCGCCACCGGGTCCCTCCCGAGGTCTGGCGGCGCATCCGGCTCGAGGACTTCCTGCCCTAGCGCGAGTGGACGCGAGCCTCGTCCGCGGTCTCCAGGCGACGGCCGCGCGCTTTCCCGAGAAGCCCGTCCTCCTCGCGGAGCGCGCCGCGCTCACGTGGCGGGAGCTCGGTCTCCTGGCGGGCCGCCTCGCGCGCGCCCTCGCCGCGGGAGGCGTCGGGCCCGGCGACAGGATCGCGCTCGGGATCCCGAATCGTCCCGCGTTCGTCGTGGCGCTGCTCGCCGGCTGGGAGGTCGGCGCGACGGTGGCGCCGCTCGACACGCTCCTCAAGGAGGACGAGCGCCAGGAGATCCTGCGCGACCTCCGGCCCTCGATGGTCCTGACCGCGGAGGACATCGCGGGCGTCGAGGCCGCGCCCGCGGGCGGGACGGGGGCGGGTCCCGTGCGAGTGTCGTCCCGAGCGGCGGAGCCTGACCTCGTCCCGACCCCGGAGTGCGGTTCCGCTCCCGCGCTGGTGCTGTACACGTCGGGGAGCACCGGGCGGCCGAAGGGCGCGGTTCTCTCTCACCCGGCCGTGGCCTTCGCCAACGCCTCGTGGGCGGGACCGGTGATGGGGCTCGGACCCGACGACACGGTGCTCGCGGCGCTCCCCTGCGCCCACTCCTTCGGCCTCAACGGCGCGCTCCTGGCACCGCTCCTCGTAGGCGCCTCGGTGGTCCTCGTCGAGCGCTTCTCGCCCGAGGCGGTCCTCCGCGCGATCGCGCAGTACCGCGTGACGGTCTTCCCCGGCGTCGCCACCATGTTCAGGCGAATTCTCGACGCCCCCGCCCTCGCCCACGCCGACCTCTCGAGCCTCCGCCTCGCGGTCTCGGGTGCCGCGCCCTGCCCGTGGGAGCTGGCGGAGGAGTGGCGCCGGCGCACCGGGACGCGCATCCTCCGGGGCTACGGGATGACCGAGCTGTTCCGTCCCATCTCGTACCTCGCCCACGAGTCCGCCGACCATCCGGACGCGGTCGGCCGGCCCGTGCCCGGCGTGGAGGTCCGCGTCGTCGACGAGGCCGGCCGGCCCCTTGCCCCCGGCGAGGTCGGCGAGCTCTGGGTGCGGACCCCCGCCGCGATGAGCGGCTATCTCAACGCCCCGGACGAGACGGCGGCGATCCTGAGGGATGGATGGTTCAGGACCGGAGACCTCGCGGCCATCTCGCCGGCAGGGTTCGTACGGATCGCCGGGCGGAAGCGGGAGCGGATCCTCCGGGGCGGGTACTCGATCTTCCCGCAGGAAGTGGAAGCGGTGCTGCTCACGCACCCGGCCGTGGCCGAGGCCGCGGTCCTCGGCGTCGCCCATCCCGAGCTCGGCGAGGAGGTCGTGGCGTTCGCCGCCCTCCGGCCGGGCGCCCGCGCCGAGCCGGAGGAGCTGGTCGCCTACTGCCGCGACCGCCTGGCTCCGTTCAAGTACCCGCGTCGGGTCACGATCGTCGAGCGGCTCCCCCGGGCAAGAACGGGCAAGGTGACCAGGGCGGGCCTCGGGGAATCCTGAGGGCGCGGGCCGCCGGGGGCGGGTCAGTCACGTAGCACGTCGAGCACCTCGGCGACCACCTCGAAGCGCCCGAAGGACGGCATCAGGTAGGCGCCGGCGTAGCGCCCGCGGATCTCTTCGACCAGGCGCTGGGCCATCTCGATTCCCACCCTGAGCGCATGATCCCCGGCGTCGCGCAGCCGGGCGCGCACGCCGTCGGGGATCGTGATGCCCGGCACCTCGTTGTGCAGGAACTCGGCGTGCCGGGAGCTATGGAGCGGCAGCACCCCGACCAGCACGGGCACGGGCGACCCGCCGGCGCGCAGGAGGAACCGGTCGAGGAGCTCGAGGTCGTAGACCGGCTGGGTCTGGACCCAGCGGGCGCCGGCCTCCACCTTCCGGTGGAACCGGTCGATCTCGCGGTCGGGATCCTCGGCGGTCGGGTTCAGCGCCCCGCCGAAGAAGAAGGAGGTCGGCTCGCCGACCGACTGGCCGGTGGCGTCCTGGCCCTCGTTCAGGCGGCGCAGGATCTCCATCAGGCCGACGGCGTCGACGTCGAAGACGGCGGTGGCGTTCACGTAGTCGCCGGCCCGTGGTGGATCGCCGGTCATGGCGAGGATGTTCCGCACGTCGAGGGCGTGCGCGCCCAGGAGGTCCGCCTGGATGCCCATCAGGTTGCGGTCGCGACAGGTGAAGTGCATGTTGATGTCGAGCCCGGTCGCCTCCCGCACGAGGATGGCGGTGGACAGCACCGCCATGCGCACGCGACCGAGCGACCCGTCGTTGATGTCGACGATCTCGACACCGCGCTCCCTGAGGAGCTTGGCGCCCCCTACCAGCTTCTCGACCGTGTGGCCGCGCGGTGGATCCAGCTCGACGCTCACGACGAACTCGCCCGCCGCGAGCTTCCGCTGGAGCAGCGTGGGTGGGGCCGCCGTCCGCAGCCCGGCCGTCTCGTCGACCCCGGGCGGGCGGACGCGCACGACCGGCCGCGCGGTGGAGCGCCGGACGGGACCCTTCCGGTCGAGCACCTCGCGCATCGCGGCGATGTGCTGGGGCGTGGTCCCGCAGCACCCGCCGACGATCCGCGCGCCGGCCTCGAGCATGCGGCCCGCGTACTCGGCCATGTACGCGGGGGACGAGAGGTAGATCAGGCGCTCGCCCACGCGGCTCGGCAACCCCGCGTTCGGCTGGATCGCGAGCGGCACCCCGCCGGCCGACGGCTGCATCTGCTCGAGCACTTCGTAGAGCGGGCTCGAGCCGATCGAGCAGTTGGCCCCGAGCGCCTGCACCGGGAGGCGGGCGACCGCCGAGGCCACCTCGGCCGGCGTCCGTCCGGTGAAGGTGGCCCGCTCGTCGGCGAACGCCATCAGGGCCACGATCGGGAGGTCGGTCACCGAGCGGATCGCCTCGATCGCGAGCGCGATCTCCGTGAGGTCCGAGAACGTCTCCGCGACGAACCCGTCCACGCCCCCCTCGAGGAGCGCCTCCGCCTGCTCGTGGAACGCCGCGCGCGTCTCGTCGGGCGTGACGGCGCCGAGCGGCGCCAGGTACTTGCCGAGCGGGCCGATCGATCCCAGCACGAGCACGTCGCGTCCCGTGCTCTCGCGCACGTCGCGCGCGAGCCGCGCGCCGCGCCGGTTGATCTCGCGCGCCTGGCCCTCCAGCCCGTGGGGCGCCAACTTGAACCGGTTCGCGCCGAACGTGTTGGTCTCGATGCAGTCCGCGCCGGCGGCGACGTAAGCGGCGTGGATCGACTGGACGAGCTTCGGGTCGTTCAGGTTGAGGACGTCGAAGCAGGCGTCGAGCGACACCCCGCGCGCGTAGAGCATGGTGCCCATGGCGCCGTCGAAGAGGAGCGGGCCCTCCTCGATCCTCCGGCCGAACGCGTGGTGTGACCCCACGGGGCACTACCGGTCGAGCTCGAGCAAGTACTCCCTGATGCGCCTGGCATCCGGGGCGTCGGGCTTGAGCGCCAGGTACTTCTCGAAGGCCGCCTTCGCGCGCGCGCTGTCCTTCTGCTGGTAGTAGAGGAGGCCGAGCTGGCGGAAGGGGTCGGGGAAGCTCGAGTCCAGCTCCGCCGCCCGCTCGTACCGCTCGATGGCCTTCCGGGCCTGGTCGACCTTGTCCTCGGCGCTCCGCGCGCGCTGCGCCTGGAGGCGGTGGAGGTCACCGTAGTAGAGCTGCGCGATCGGGTCCCGTGGCGTGATCGCGAGCACCCGGTCGAGCTGCTCCTGCGCGAGCTTGAACCGGCCGGCGCGGATGTCGAGGAGGGCGTTCTCGCGGATGACCGTACGCATGCGGAGGTCGAAGTCCTCCGTGTTCTTGATCGTGTCCGGTGCGGCCGCGGCCGCCGCGTAGGTGGTCGAGAGGAGCTGCCGGGTGCTCTCGATCCGCTCCTCGAGGCGCGGATGGCTCCCGAAGAAGAACGTCTCGATGGGGCCGCGGTCGCCCGACTCCTTCTTCAACAGCTCGAAGACCTTCGGCGCCTCCTTCGGATCGTAGCCGGCACGGACCAGCCGGTCCATGCCCTCCGCGTCCGCCTCGCGCTCGAGGTCGCGGCCGTAGCCGTTGATCGACGCGAGCGCCGCGAGCTGGAGCCCGAGCCCCAGCACGGCGTTGGCCGTCTGGCTGAGGACCGCGGCGCCGATGGGATCGCCCTCCTTCGCGCGGGAGCCGGCGGCCACCGCGACCCCGATGCTCGCGGCGACGGCGAGAACCGTATAGAGGATCTGCTTGTTCTGGGCGTCGCGGGTGAACCGGAGGGCGTGGCGGTGAGTCACGTGCGTCATCTCGTGGCCCAGGATCGTGGCGAGCTGCGCCTCGTTGTCCAGGCGACTGAGGAGCCCGGTGTGCACGTAGATCCGCCCGTTCGGCATCGCGAACGCGTTCAGGGTCGGGTCGCGCAGGACGCCGACCTTGAAGCCGGGACCGCCGGCGGCGCGGACGCTGTCGGGCAGGAGCCGGTCACCGATCTTGCCCAGGTAGTCCTCGAGGAGCGGGTCGTCGTAGGTCTTGGCCTTCTTGAGGAGGGCCTCCTCCTCTTTCTCGGCCTTCGCCCAGAGCTGCCGCTCGTCCGCCTCCGGCCTGAACGGCTGGCCGCCCGCGCCCATCGGCGGCACGTTCCGGGTCGCGCACGCCGTCACGACCAGCGCCAGGATCAGGGTCCAGGCGACGAAGCTCTTGGCCGAGCGCCGGCGCGGTCTCATCGGTCGTCTCTCGGCAGGTTAGTCTACCAGAGGGCTTTCCCTATTCAGTTGAGGGAGGCGAGGGCCTCGCGAACCCGCTTGAGCTGACCCCGGAGCCTGTCCGCGTCGGTCGCGTGGGGGTACCGGGTCAGGTATCGCTCCCACTCGGCCGCGCCGCGGTGGAACTCGCCGAGCTTCATCAGCACCGTCCCGCGGTCCCGGAGGTGGACCGGCGCCGGCGCGGCGAGCAGGAGGAGCCGGTCGATGACCGCGAGGGCCTTCTCCCAGGCTTCCCGCTGGACGTAGACCCTCTTGAGATTGCGGAGCATGCGCTCGACCACCTCGCGCTTCGAGACGGGCTGGAGGTGCGATTCGGTGAGGCGGAGTGGGCGGCCGACCGCCCGGGAGGCGACCTCACCCGCCTCCTCGGACGTGACGACCACTCCCCCGTTGAACGGGTCGAGGAGCTGGGGCACGGTCCCGACCTCCGCCACCACCATGAAGTGGCCGGGGATGCCCGCGCCCGCGATCCGGAGGCCGACCCTTCGCCCGACCTCCATCATGAGGACCGAGAGCGTGATCGGAATGCCGAGCTTGCGGTCGAGCACGTCGTTCAGGCAGCTGTTCTTGGGATCGTAATAGTCGTCGGCGTTCCCGCGGAATCCCTCCTCCTCGAAGAGGAAGCACCGGAGCCGGTCGAGGCGCAGCCTCTCGGTGGGGAGCTCGCGAGCGCCGGAGCGTCTCGCGAGATCGTCGAGCCGCGGCAGCTCCCGCTCCGGCACGAGCCGCGGATGCTCGATCCGGGCGACGTCGAGCGCCGCCAGGGCCAGGTCGACCTCGGCGTCGGGCGCCTGGAGCAGCTCGGCGAAGGCCCGCAGCGCGGGATCCATCGACGAGCCGTCAGCACCCGGGCGCATGGTGGATGCCGCCCGTGGTCAGCGCCGTTCTCTGCAGCTCCTCCGCCAGCTCGAGCGTGCGCCGCGCCGCGCGCCGCGCCGCATCCTGCGCCCCGTCGGTCGTCGCGAAACGGCCGAGGAGCCTCCGGCCGAGCTCGTGGTGGTAGCGCTCGTCCGGCTCGATCACGTCGCGGTAGAGCGCCGCGGTCTCCCGATCGCCCGCGTGCTCGCAGAACGCGATGAACTGCCGGTTCTTGACGATCGCGATCCCTTCGCGCGTGAACTGGCCGGCGGCCACGCGCTCCACGGTCGACGTGAGGGTGTCGAGGTACTTGAAGAGCGGGCCGTACCCCTTCGCCAGCGGGTCGAACGACGCGGGCTCGACGCCCAGCGCGCGGAGCCGCTCGGCGATCATCCGGTAGTGCTTCGCCTCGTCCCCCACCTGCCGGGCGAGCGCGAGCTTCACGTCGACGTCGTCGGTGGTCACGAGCCACCGTGCCGCGATCTCCGTCGCCTCGATCTCGTTCTTGAGGGCGACCCGCAGGAGGTTCACGACGTTCAGGTCGCCCGCGACCTCCGGCTTGAGCGCGTCATCGGGGGCGAGACGGCCGAGCAGCGCCTGGACCTCCGCCTCGAGCGCACGCACGAACTCGTCGGCCGTCACGGCGCCACTCCCTCGCGGAGCAACGACGGGAGCTCCTCGGTCAGCGCGTCCTTGGTCACCACCCGGTCACAGGACGCGTGCCAGGGCCGGGTCTGCCGCGCGAGCGCGTGCGTCGTGAACGCGAGCACGGGCGGCCGGCCCGCTCCCAGTGCCGCGAAGATGCGGTCGTAGTCGAAGCCCGCCGTGAGGTCGAGGAGGACGAGCCGCGGGGCTGGATCGAGCGCGGCGGACAGCTCCTCGGGCGAGCGCGCGAACGCGACGGGCACGCCGACGAGCCGCGCGGTCTCCCGGATGCGCGCGACGAAGAAGAGGTCCTTGACGACCGCGAGCACCGGGCGATCGCCGGGCGGGACGGCCTCCCTAATCGGACTGCTCCGCGAGGCCGAGCCAGTGCTTGTGCCACTCGGCGATGTGGGAGAGGGTGGAAAGGTCGCGCATGCGATCCAGGTACACGAGCCCGTTCAAATGGTCCGTCTCGTGCTGGATGACCCGCGCGAAGAAGTCCTTGGCGATCAGGTCGACCCGCCGGGCGTCGCGGTCATAGCACTGGAGCCGCACCGCCGTGTACCGGGGCACGCGGCCCCGCATGTCGGGCACCGAGAGGCAGCCCTCCCAGCCCTCCTCCATCTCCTCACCGAGCGGCGCCACGACCGGGTTGATCACGACCGTCAGCGGGATCGGGGGAGCGTCCGGGTAGCGCGGGTTCGCCTGGACCTCGATCACCGCGATCTGCATGCGCGTGTGGACCTGGTTCGCCGCGAGGCCGGCGCCGTCGTACTCGCGCATCGTCTCGACCATGTCGTCGATGAGCCGCTGGGTCTCGGGCGAGCCGATCACCTCGACGGGAACGGGCTCGGCCACCGTTCGCAAGACCGGGTGACCGAGACGCGCAACCTTCAGGATGGCCATGCCGCCTCCGATTCTAGCACGGGCATTCCACTCAGGCTCGCCTCGGGCTACTTCGTCTCGACCCGACCCACCTTGCGCACGCCGTCGGCGAGACGGCGCGCGTCCGCCTCGAAGAACTTCTGGAACTCCTCACCCTGCTTGAAGGCGATCGGCGTCTCGAGCCGCTCCATGGCGGCCTTGAAGTCGGGATCGCTCACCGCCACCCGGAGCGCGTCGCGGAGCTTCTGGAGCACAGGCTCCGGCGTCCCCCGCGGCGCGAACAGGCCCGCCCAGATGTAGAACTCCGCCTCGGGATAGCCGAGCTCCTTGAAGGTCGGGATCTCCGGCAGGGCCGCGACCCGCTTGTCTCCCCAGCCGGCGAGCGGGCGCAGCTTCCCCGCCTTGACGTGCGGGAGCACGACGGCCGGGCCCGACGCGAGCGCGTCCACGTGCCCGCCCAGGATCGCGGTGAGCGCGGGGCCGGCCCCCGCGTAGGGCACGTGACGGAGCTTCACGCCGGCGCCGTGGGACAGGAGCTCCATCGCCATGTGGAGGGTGCCGTAGACGCCGGACGAGCTGAACGAGATCGCGCCGGGCCGCCTCTTGGCGTCCTCGATGAACTCCCGGGCCGTCTTCCACGGGCTCTCGCTCCTGACGACGAGGATCGTGGGGTCGGCGGAGATCAGGGCGAGCGGGACGAACTGGTCCACGGTGAAGGCCGGCTGCCGGCCGAAGATCTTGTCCGCCTCGGGGATGATCGAGATACTCGAGAGCGCCAGCAGGAGCGTGTACCCGTCCGGCCGGCTCGTGGCGACGAACTGCATCCCCACCGCCCCCGCGGCGCCGGTCTTGTTCACGACGCCCACGGGGTTCTTCAGCGCCTTCTCCATCGCCGCCGCCACCGGCCGCGCGGTGAGGTCCGCGACGCCGCCGGGCGGGAACGGCGCGACGAGCGTGATCGGGCGCGAGGGGTAGGGCTCCTGGGCCCGCGCGACGCCCGTCACGGCCGCGAGGGCGACGACGGCGAGGACGGCGAGGCGTCGATGGATCATGGGCTCTCTCCTTTTTCGACTAGCGCGAGCCTGGCGCGCCAGTCGAGGCTGCGCCGCACGAACGCGCTGAGGTTGAGCGTCAGAAGGACGAAGCCGATCGCGAGCAGCGTCACCGCGATCGGGCGCTCGACGAAGATCGCGTACCGGCCGTCGGACATGGCGAGGGACTGGCGGAGGCTCAGCTCGATCATCGGCGCCAGGACCACGCCGAGCACGATCGGCGCCGTTTCGAAGTCGAGCTTGCGCAGCACCCAGCCCAGGGCCCCCATCGCGAGCATGATCCAGAGGTCGACGACGCTCCCGTTCACGGCGTAGACGCCCAGGATCGAGAACGCGAGGATCGCCGGGTAGAGGAAGGGGTACGGCACGCGCAACAGATTCACGAAGAACCCGACGAGCGGCAGGTTCAGGATGAGCAGCACGATGTTGCCGACGTACATCGACGCGATGAACCCCCAGAAGAGCACCGGCTGCTGCTGGATGAGGAGCGGCCCGGGGGACACGCCGTGGACCATCATCGCGGCGAGCATCACCGCGGGGATCGGGCCCGAGGGGACGCCGAGCGCCAGCATCGGCACGAACGCGCCCGAGGTCGCCGAGTTGTTCGCGGACTCGGGGCCTGCGACGCCCGCCACCGCGCCCTGTCCGAACTCCTCGGGATGCCTGGAGAGCTTCCGCTCGACGGCGTAGGAGACGAAGCTCGAGATGATGTGGGCCGAGCCGGGGATGATCCCGATCAGGAAGCCGAGCACGGTGCCGCGGCCGATCGGCCACGCGGACTCCCGCCACTCGCGGCGCGACGGCAGGAGTTCGCGCAGGCGCGGCTTCTGGACCTGGGGCGCGGTCGGCTGGCCCGCGGTGGTGAGGATCTCGGCGAGGCCGAAGAGGCCGACCGCCACGGGGACCACGCCGAGGCCGTCGCCCAGCTCCACCAGGCCGTAGCTGAAGCGGGTGTAGCCGCTCATCTGGTCGATGCCCACCATGCCGAGCAGCAGGCCCAGCGCGGCCATCGCGAGCGACTTCAGCATGGAGCCCGAGCTCATGTAGGCGAGGACGAGGAGCCCCAGGAGCAGGAGCGCCAGGTACTCCGGCGGACCGAAGCGCAGGGCGAAGGCGGCGAGCGGCGGGGCCAGGAACATGAGCGCCACCACGCTCGCGGTGCCGGCGACGTACGAGCCCACGGCGGCGATCGCCAGGGCCGCGCCGGCGCGCCCCTTCCGGGCCATCGCGTAGCCGTCGATGCAGGTCATGACCGACGCCGCCTCGCCCGGGATCCGCATGAGGATCGACGTGGTCGAGCCCCCGTACATCGCGCCGTAGTAGACGCCGCCGAGGAGGATGACGCCCCGCGTGGCGTCGAGGCCGAACGTGCCGGGCAGGAGCAGGCTGATC
>JACQWC010000131.1 GCA_016209635.1 Candidatus Rokuibacteriota bacterium
CCCCGGGAGCGCGCGGCCACCAGTTCGGCGACGATCCCCGCTTTGCCAGCGGCACCCTCTCCGGCAAGCGGGTGCGCGTCGTGGGGGCGGGCAATATCGCCAGCCGCTATGCCAGCTTCTGCTGCGCCCTGGGCGCGGACGTGGCCGCCTGGGACCCCTTTGCCAGCGAGCCCTGCTTCCACCGGGCCGGAGCGCGGCGCGAGTACTACCTGGAGCGGCTGGTGCAGGAAGCGGAGATCTTCGCGCCCATGGTGCCGCTCACTGACTCGACGCGCGGCCTGGTCAGGGCCGAGCACATCGAGGCGCTTCCAAAAGGTTGCCTGGTGATGCTGGTGACCCGGGCCAGAATCTGCGACGTGGAGGCCATCCGCCGGCGGGTGCTGGCCGACGAGCTGAGTCTGGCCGCGGACGTGTGGGACGCGGAGCCGTTGCCCCTGGACGATCTCCTGCTGGGAAGGCACAACGTGGTGCACACCCCCCACACCGCCGGCCGCACCATTGCCGCCAACCGCGCCTGGGCCGAAAAACTGGTCGTGCAGTTCCGGCCGCGCCAGGGGTAAAGGGCTGCTTGCTCACCGGCGGGGAATTGTGCAATATTGGGTCCCGTGTCCGGGCAGAGGCGGTTTTCCCGGAGAAAGGAAACACTCCCATGGCAGCGCAAAACCTCGACCAGCTCTGCGTCAACACCATCCGCACCCTCTCCATGGACGCCGTCCAGGCCGCCAACTCGGGGCACCCCGGCACCCCGATGGCGATGGCGCCCGTGGCGTTCACGCTCTGGCACCGCTTCTTGAACTTCGACCCCGACGACCCGATCTGGCCGAACCGCGACCGGTTCGTCCTTTCGATGGGCCACGCTTCGATGCTGCTCTACGCGCTCCTCCATCTGGCGGGCGTCAAGGCGGTGAACGCCCAGTACGAGCGGCTCGGGGAGCTGTCGGTGACGCTCGAGGACATCAAGCGGTTCCGCCAGCTCGACAGCAAGTGCCCCGGCCACCCCGAGTACCGCTGGACCTCGGGCATCGAGACCACCACGGGCCCCTTGGGCCAGGGCGTCGCGACCAGCGTGGGCATGGCCATCGCCGGCCGGTGGATGGCCAGCCACTTCAATCGCCCGGGCTTTCCCATGTTCGACTACGACGTCTACGCCCTTGCCGGCGACGGCTGCATGATGGAGGGCGTGGCGAGCGAGGCCGCCTCCCTGGCCGGCCATCTCGGGCTCGCGAACCTCTGCTGGATCTACGACAACAACAAGATCACGATCGAGGGCCACACCGAGTGGGCCTTCAGCGAGGACGTCGCCACCCGCTTCATCGCCTACGGCTGGAACGTCACCCGCGTCGGTGACGCGAACGACCTCGCGATGCTCGAGCGGGCCTTCCGGACCTTCCAGCGGACGGCCGACCGGCCGACCCTGATCATCGTCGATAGCCACATCGCCTGGGGAGCGCCGCACAAGCAGGACACGAGCGCGGCCCACGGCGAGCCGCTCGGGGAGGAGGAGATCCGGCTCACCAAGCGGAACTACGGCTGGCCCGAGGACGCCAAGTTCCTCGTCCCCGACGAGGTACGCCGCCACTTCGCCGAGGGGGTCGGCCAGCGGGGTCGCGCGCTCCGCGCCGCGTGGATGGCGCAGTTCGACGCGTACGGGGCGAAGTACCCCGAGCTGGCCGACCACCTCTACCGGATGCAACACCGTCAGCTCCCCGAGGGCTGGGATCGCGACCTCCCGGGCTTCCCGCCCGACCCGAAGGGGATCGCGAGCCGCGACGTCTCGGGCAAGGTTCTGAACGTGCTGGCGAAGAACGTGCCCTGGCTCGTCGGCGGCTCGGCCGACCTCGCCCCCTCGACGAAGACCCGCCTGACCTTCGAGGAGGCGGGGGACCTCGCCCCGGCCACCCCCGCCGGGCGCAACATGCACTTCGGCGTCCGGGAGCACGCGATGGGCGCGATCCTGAACGGGCTCTCGCTCTCGAAGGTCCGGCCGTTCGGCTCCGGGTTCCTCATCTTCAGCGACTACTCGCGGCCGACGCTCCGGCTCGCCGCCCTCATGGAGATCCCGGTCATCTACATCTTCACCCACGACTCGATCGGCGTCGGCGAGGACGGCCCGACGCACCAGCCGATCGAGCAGCTCGCCTCGCTCCGGGCCATCCCGGGGCTGGTCATCCTCCGCCCGGCCGACGCCAACGAGGTCGTGGAGGCGTGGCGCGTGATCATGGAGGCGCGGCACGAGCCCGTGGCGCTGATCCTCACGCGCCAGCCGCTGCCGACGTTCGACCGCTCACGCCTGGCGCCGGCGTCGGGCCTCCGCCAGGGCGCCTACGTGCTCGCCGATGCCCCGGAGGGGAGGCCGGAGGTCCTGCTCCTCGCCACGGGGAGCGAGGTCGCCCTGTGCGTGGGCGCGCACGAGCGGCTCGCGGCCGAGGGGATCCGCGCCCGCGTCGTCAGCATGCCCTCCTGGGAGCTCTTCGAGCACCAGAGCCGGGAGTACCGGGAGCGCGTCCTTCCGCCGTCCGTCACGGCGCGCGTCGCCGTGGAGGAGGCCTCGACCTTCGGCTGGGCCCAGTACGTCGGCCCGGCGGGCCACGTCATCGGGATGCACACCTTCGGCGCCTCCGCGCCGCTCAAGGAGCTGGCAAGGAAGTTCGGGTTCACCGTCGACAACGTGGTCGCCGCCGCCCGGGCGCAGCTCGGGAGGTAGCCCCGATGCGCCTCCACGACTTCCTCGACTACCGGGCCCGCGAGCGCCCCGCGAGCGAGTTCGCCGTGCAGGGCGCGCGCCGCGTCACGTACGGCGAGGCGCTCGCCGAGGCGAACCGCCTGGCGCGCGCCTTCGCGGGCGCCGGGCTCGGGATCGGGGATCGCGTGGCGGTCCTGTCGAAGAACAGCGTCGAGTACGCGGTCCTCTACTACGCGGCCTCGAAGGCGGGCGTGATCCCAGTGCCGCTGAACTACCGGCTGGCGCCACCCGAGTGGGCGTACATCGTGAACGACGCCTGGGCGCGGATGCTCATCGCCTCCGCGGAGTACCTCCGGCCGGTGGACGCGATCCGTGGCCAGCTCGCGAGTGTCGAGCGGTACGTCGCGATCGACCCCGCTCCCGGAGATTCCGGCTGGGAGGCGTACCGGCCATGGGTCGGCGACCACCCGGCGACGCCGCCGGACCGGTCGCCCGGGGAGGACGCCGTCCTCTATCAGATGTACACGAGCGGGACCACGGGCCGTCCCAAGGGCGCGCTCCTCACCCACCGCGCGGTGACGGCGAACCTGGCCCAGTTCGCCGCCGCCGTGGAGCCCCTGTTCCACGAGCGCTGGCTGATCGTCGTGCCCATGTACCACGCCTCGGGCGCCGTCACGAGCTTCGCCTGTGTCTACGGGGGCGGGTGCCTCGTGATCCAGCAGGACTTCAACCCCGCCGAGGTGGTCCGGGCGCTGTCCGAGGAGGGGATCGCCCGCACCTCGCTCGTGCCGGCGATGATCCAGGCGTGTCTCGTCCAGGTCGCCGACGTCGCCGAGCGGAGCTACGAGCGGCTGCGGCTCATCGCCTACGGCGCCTCCCCCATCGCGGAGCACACCCTCCGCCGGGCGATCGAGGTGTTCGCGTGCGATTTCCTCCAGGCCTACGGGATGACGGAGACGAGCGCGGTGCTGACCTACCTCCTCCCGGCCGACCACCACCGGGCGCTCCGGGAGAAGCCCGGGCTCCTCCTCTCCGCGGGCCGCGCGCTCGTCGGGACCGAGGTGCGCGTCGTGGACGAGACGGACCGGCCCGTGCCCGACGGCGTCATCGGCGAGATCGTCGCGCGCGGCCCCCAGCTCATGCAGGGGTACTGGAATCGCCCCGAGGAATCGGCCGAGGCGCTTCGCGGCGGCTGGATGCACACGGGCGACGCGGGCACGATGGACGACGAGGGGTTCATCTATATCCAGGACCGCGTCAAGGACATGATCGTCTCCGGCGGCGAGAACATCTACCCGCGGGCCGTCGAGGACGTCCTCTTCCAGCACCCGGCGGTCGCGGACGTGGCGGTGATCGGCGTCCCGGACGAGCGGTGGGGCGAGGCCGTCAAGGCCGTCGCCGTGCTCCGCGCGGGCGCCACGGCCACCGCGGCGGAGCTGATCGACTTCTGCCGGGGGAAGCTCGGCGGCTTCGAGCGCCCCCGCTCGGTGGACTTCGTCGAGGCGCTCCCCCGGAACCCGAGCGGCAAGGCCCTCAAGCGCGTGCTGCGCGAGCCCTACTGGGCGGGGCGGGGGCGCCGAGTCGCGGGATCCTGACGCGGGGGAACGGAGGGCGGCGACGACCGATGCGCTGGCTGATCGACGGCTACAACGTGATCCGCCGCGATCCCGACCTCCGCTCCCGGGAGGCCGAGGGCCTCGAGGCTGGGCGCACGGCCCTCCTCCATCTCCTGGCGCGGGTGGCGCGCGAGTCGACGGACCGCTTCACCGTCGTGTTCGACGGCGCGCGGGTCCGCGGGGGCGGTGTCCACCCGGGGGGCAGGATCGAGCCGGTGTTCTCGCGCCCGCCCGAGACGGCCGACGACGTGCTCATGCGTCTCGCGACCAGGTGGCGCGAGGGCGCGATCGTCGTCACCTCCGACCGCGTGATCCGGGATCGCGCCCGCCGCGCGCGCTGCGCGGTGCTGACCGCCGAGGAGTTCCTCGCCGGGCTCCCCACGTCGGCCGGCGGCCCGGGCGAGGAGCCGTTCGCGAAGGAGGAGGAGGACGAGGGGGACGACCGCGCCCGTTCCGGGCCCAAGCGCGGCAACCCGCGCCGCCTGGGGAAGGACGCGCGCGCGTCCCGGCGAGCGCTCCGGCGCCTGCGAGGAGACTGTTGACATCCGGGCCGGGGGCGTGGGATAAGATTGCCCCCGGGCAGCATGGAAGAGCTCCTCTTCATCGTGGCCCGGGACCAATCCTCGCTCTACAATCACCTGACCCGGGAGTTCTCCGCCGAGGAGAACGTCCACGTGATCCTGGATCGGCGCCAGAGCCAGCGGCGCCGGCAGCAGAGCGCCGAGGCGGCCGAGCGCCGCTGCGCCGAGCGGCGCTCGCAGGCGCAGGTCGACGCCCAGCTCCGCTCGCTCGGCTACGCGATCCTCCGCGTCTCGTAGCTCCGAGTCGGCCCGCGCCCGGGGGCTCTCGGACCGCGCCCCCCTCGCATCGGAACGGGAGAGCCTATGCCGCGAGAGCTCTTCATCGTCGCCCGGGACCGGATGGACCTCTTCGAGTATCTGTCCCAGACCTTCCTCGAGGCGGACGCCATCCGTGTGGTCCTCGACCGGCGCCAGGGCGAGCGGCGCCAGCAGGACGCGGCCTGCCCCGGCGACCGGCGCCGCGCCGATCGCCGCGCCCGGCCCCGGATCGACGCCGAGATCCGCTCGCGCGGCTACGCCTACCTGGCCCTCGCGTAGGCCGCGCTGCCGGCGAGGGTGAGGCCGCGGTGGGGTGTCTTGCCCAGGGGGCCCCACCCGAGTATGATGCCGCCACCGTCCCAAGGCTTCCGACCGCTACGCACTGGAGGTGCCGCATGGTACGACTCGTCCTCTCGCTTACGACAACCGTCGCCCTCCTTCTGACGGGCGCGCTGGCCACGCCCGTCGAAGCTCAGGAACGCGTCATCAAGATCGCCGGCATGGGCGCCATGAGCGGCGTCGTCCGCGGCTTCGGGGTCAACTCCAAGGCGGTCCTCGACATGGTGGCCGACGAGATCAACGCGGCGGGCGGGATCAAGCTCGCCGACGGGTCCCGCGCCAAGATCGTCACCACGTTCCTGGACGAGCGGTGCAACGCCGAGGAGGGGATCTCGGCGGTCCGGAAGCTGGCGAGCGAGGACTGGCTCGTGATCATCGGGCCGACCTGCTCGAACGTGGCCGAGCCGCTCTTCGGCATCCTCCAGCGCAAGCAGGGCGACGCCGGAGACTCCGGGCTCCAGATCCCGATCTTCACGGACACGGCCATCAAGCCCGGGCTCGCCAAGATCTCCGAGTGGGCGTTCCGCAACGTGCCGCACGAGCCCACGATGTACAACCACCTCTTCAAGTGGCTGAAGGAGAAGCACCCGGACGCGAAGACCGTGTACGGCGGCGTCGAGAGCGACTTCGCCCACTCGAACTCGAACTGGTTCACCTCCATGAAGAACGCGGCGACCGCCGCGGGCTTCGAGGTGCTCGGCGAGGAGAAGTGGCTCCTGAACGACACGGAGTTCTCGACCCAGGTCGGCAAGTGGCGGCGCGCCAAGCCCGACATCGTCGCCATCTCGTCCCACCCGTTCACCATGTGCGGCGTGCTCCGTGAGATGAAGCGCCAGGGCGTCAAGCCGAAGTTCGCCGTGGGGCTCACCTCCAGCGCCACGCTCGAGACGATGGCGGGCTGCGGGCCCGAGGCCGAGGGGTTGATCATCCCGACCGGCTTCGCTCCGGTGACCCCGGAGGCCAAGCGGGTCGCGGACGTCGTCGCCAAGAAGTACAAGGCGAACGTCGACCTCCACTCCGCGGCCGTCTACGAGAACGTGCTGGTTCTCAAGCGCGTCATCGAGACCTCGGGGGTCGAGGGCAAGTCGACGACCCTCGCCCCGGACCGCCGGAAGGTCCGCGACGGGCTCGCCAAGGTGAAGGAGTTCGATGGGCTCCTGGGCAAGGTGACGCGGACCGAGGATCGCGAGTCGGTCAAGCCCTACGTGTTCGCCGTCGCCAAGAACTCGGACTGGGCCGTCCTCTTCGATCCCCGCTGAGCCGGGGATCCCGGGGGCATCCCCGGCGCCGCCGGGGGTGCCCCCGCCGTCTCTCTCATGAGTGACTTCGCGCTCGACGTCGTTCAGCAGGTGCTGAACGGCTTCCTGTTCGGCTCGTCGTACGCCCTCATCGGGATCGGCTTCACCATGATCTTCGGCGTCATGGAGAAGCTGAACCTCGCCTTCGGCGTGACGGGGCTCGCGGGCGCCTACACGGCGCTCTGGGTCTTCCGCGTGACCCAGGCGCCCTTCGCCGTCGTCTTCCTCGCCGCCGTGGTCTCGGCGGGCCTCATCGGTCTCGTCATCGAGTACACGTGCTTCCGCTGGATGCCCCGCGACTACCCGCTGGCGCCGCTCATGGCGACGATGGGGATGCTCTTCTTCGTCGAGGAGATCATCGTCCACTCCACCCACGGCCGGCCGCAGGCCTTCCCGGCGCCGCTCGGGACCGCGATGATGGACCTGGGGCCGTGGCTCCTGCGCGGCGACCTCGGGTTCAGGTTCCTCGTGAGCCTCGTCGTCATGGCGCTCCTCTGGGCGCTCGTGTACAAGACGCGGCTCGGCCTGGCCACGCGGGCGGTGTCGCAGCAGCCCGTGGCGGCCCAGCTCTGCGGCATCGGGCTCCGGCGCGTCAACGCCGCCGTCTTCGTCATCACCGGGATGGTGGGCGGCGTCGCCGGCGCCCTGATCGGCTCCGCCGTCGGCAACCTCTCGCCGCTCCTGTCCCTGGCGCTCACGGTCAAGGGGCTCGTGACGGCGGTGCTCGGCGGCCTCGGGTCGATCCCGGGCGCCATCGTCGCCGGGCTCGTCCTCGGCGTCGTCGAGTACGAGGCGCTCTACTTCTTCGGCATCGGCTACCGCGACATGGTGACCTACCTCCTGCTGTTCGTCTTCCTGATCTTCCGGCCCGGAGGCCTGTTCGGTCGCGGCCAGGGGGCGTGAGGGGGCCGTGGAGTTCTACACGAGCCTGCTGACGCTCTTCGGCTTCCGCATCCTGCTGGGGCTCTCCGCCTACGTCGTGATCCTCACCGGGCAGGTCTCGATGGCCCAGGCGGGCTTCTACGCCCTCGGCGCCTATACGGCGGGGACCGCGACGGCGATCTGGGGGTGGCCGATCGTTCCCTCGGTCGTGCTGGGCGGCGTGATCGGGGGCGTCTTCGGCTTCCTGGTCGGCTTCCCGGCCCTGCGCGTCCGCGGCCTGTTCCTCGTCATCGCGACGCTCGCGTTCACCGAGATCGTGCGGATGGTCTTCCTGAACCTGAAATACACGATCCGCGTCGGCGACCGCACGATCGGTCCCGCCGCCGCCGAGGGGTTCCGCGGCATCACCTTCTTCTACGAGCACGGATGGAGCCCCGTCCAGATCGCGGGCTTCACCTGGGTCTTCGTGGTGGTGGTGCTCGTCGCGTTCTGGTTGATGGACCGTTCGCGCGCGGGCTCGGTGCTCCGGGCCGTCGGGGAGGACGAGCTGGCGGCGGCGAGCGTCGGCATCAACCTCACCGCGGCCAAGGTCTCGGCCATGACGGTCGGGGGGTTCGTCGCGGGGCTCGCGGGCGGGCTCTACGCCCACTACGCGACCTATCTCTCGCAGGAGGAGTTCGGCGTGCTGCTCGCGAGCTTCGCCGTCGCCTACCCGCTGATCGGCGGGACCGCGAACGTGCTGGGTCCCATCGCGGGCGTGCTCTTCTTCGGCTTCCTCATCGAGGGGCTCCGCTTCCTCGGCGACTGGCGGAACCTCTTCTTCGGCATTCTCATCGTCGCGATGATGAATGTGAGACCGCACGGGATCATCGACCCGGCGCTCATGCGCCGGCTCGCGCTGCGCCTCCGCCCCGGGCGCAAGACCGCGCATGCTCGAGCTTGAGCGGCTGACCAAGAACTTCGGCGGGGTGCGGGCGGTCCACCAGGTGGACCTGCGCGTCGACGAGAACGAGATCCTCGGGCTCATCGGCCCGAACGGCTCCGGGAAGAGCACGATCGTGAACCTCGTGACCGGGGTCTTCCCGCCGAGCGGCGGGCGGGTGACCCTCCGGGGAAGGGACATCACCGGATGGCCGCCGCACCGCGTGCTCGCGGTGGGGATCGGGCGCACCTTCCAGAACATCCGCCTCTTCGGCGGGCTCACGGTCTGGCAGAACCTCTGGGTCGCGCAGAACGCCCGGTCCCGCGCCAACGGCCGCTCGCGCGGTCGATGGTTCACCGTCGACCGGGCGCACATCGAGGCGACGCTCGACTTCTGCCGCCTCCTCGACAAGAAGGACGAGCTGGCGCGGAACCTCGCGTTCGGCGAGCAGCGCGCCCTCGAGCTGGCCCGGACGCTGGCCGCGGAGCCCGACCTCATGATGCTCGACGAGCCCGCCGCCGGGATGAACGCCGGAGAGATCGAGGACCTCCGCGAGCGCATCCTGGCCCTCAAGGGCCGGGGCAAGACGATCGTCCTGATCGAGCACCACATCGATCTCGTCATGCGCGTCGCCGAGCGGGTCGCGGTCCTCAACTTCGGCGAGAAGATCGCGGAAGGGTCCCCCGCCTTCGTGCAGGAGCATCCGGGAGTCCAGGAGGCGTACCTCGGGAGACGGCGCGGGTAGACTGGATGCTCGAGGTCGAGGGGCTCGTCACCACGTACGGGATGATCGAGGCGCTCCGGGGCGTCACGCTGACGGCCCGTGAGGGTCTGGTGACGTGCATCCTGGGCCCGAACGGCGCCGGCAAGACCACGCTCCTCTACACGATCGCCGGGATCCTCCGGCCCCGGCAGGGAAGCGTACGCTTCCAGGGGCAGGACGTCACGGCGCTCACCGCCGACCGGCTCGTCCGCCGCGGCCTGACGCTCGTGCCGGAGAACCGCCTCGTCTTCCCCGCGATGAGCGTGCGCGAGAACCTGCTCGCCGGCGCCTACTCGCGCGTCGGGGACGGGCGCGCCGCGGGGCTCGCCGACGTCGAGCGCATGTACGAGCGCTTCCCGATCCTCAAGGCGCGCGCGGGCCAGCTCGCGGGGACCCTCTCCGGGGGCGAGCAGCAGATGCTCGTCGTCGCGCGCGCGCTCATGGGGCGGCCGCGCCTGCTCATGATGGATGAGCCGTCGCTGGGCCTGGCCCCCCTCGTCGTCGAGCAGATCTTCGAGATCATCGAGACGCTGAACCGCGAGGGGATCACGGTCCTCCTCGTCGAGCAGAACGCGCGCCTGGCGCTCGCGATCGCCCACCACGCCTATCTCCTCGAGCAGGGACGCGTGACCTTTTCCGGGAGCCCGGACGCGTTCGGGGCCGACGAGGTGATCAGCCGGGCCTATCTCGGCACCCGCTGAGCGGGATGCTCGAGCCGCTGGCGAACGGTCTCGCGGTCGGCGCCGCCTACGCGCTTCTCGGCCTCGGCTTCACGCTGATCTTCGGCGTCATGCGGCGGTTCAATCTCGCGTTCGGGCCGACGATCCTGGTCGGCGTCTACGCCGCCGGGCTCGTCGGCGTGGCGTGGCCCGGCGCCCCGTGGCTCAGCCTGGCCGCGGGCCTCGCCGCGACCCTCGCGGCCGGCCTCTACGTCGAGCGGGTCTGCTTCGCGCCGCTCCGGTCCGAGCCGGCGTACGTCTCGATGATCTCGACCTTCGCCGTCTGGATGCAGTTCCAGGAATTGGTCTCGCTGGCGACGCCGAGCCGGACGCTGCCGTTCCTCACCGCCGTGCGCGTCCCGGCGGTCGCCTGGGGCGGCGCCGAGCTTCGCGGCGAGGTCGTCCTGATGGCCGCCGGCGCCACCGCGCTCACCCTCGGGCTCTTCCTCCTCCTCTACGGGACGGCGTACGGTCGCGCCGTGCGGGCCCTCACCGACGACGCCGAGGCCGCGAGCCTCATGGGCGTCCACGCGGGTCGGCTCGGGACGAGCGCGTTCCTCCTCGCGTGCCTCGTCGGCGGGGCGGCGGGGCTCATGATCGCGCTCGCCCACCGGCAGGTCTCGGCCTACTTCGGGCTCTGGGCCACCGTGAAGGGCCTGACCGCGATGATGCTCGGCGGGCCGGCGTCGATCGGCGGCGCGGCGCTGGGCGGCCTGGCGCTCGGGCTCACCGAGACCGGCGCGCTCTGGCTCTGGGGCGGGCAGTACCGCGACGCCGCCGCGTACGCGCTCCTCCTCCTGGTCATCGTCTGGCGCGCGCGCCGCGCGAGCCTCCGCGAGCCGGCGGCGTGAGCGACTACACCGTCTCCGTCCTGTCGCGGATCGGGATCGAAGGGTTCGTCGCGCTCTCGGCATACCTCCTCCTCCTGATGGGGCGCCTGTCCTTCGGCCAGCAGGCGTTCTTCGCGCTCGGCGCCTACGGGGCCGGCATCGCGACCGCCCTCTACGGGGCGCCCCTCTGGCTCGGCGTCCTCGCCGGGACGGCGCTCGCGACTGCGGGCGCGCTCGTGCTGGCGCTGCTGCTGGCGCCCGTCTCGGGCCTCGCCTTCGCGGTGGGCAGCCTCGCCTTCGCCGAGCTGGTCCGGCTCGCGCTGCTCGGGTTCACCTTCCAGCGAGCGGTCGGGGACGAGCTGCTGGGCCCGCTCGGCGCCGAGGGCTTCCGCGGCATCCGCCTCGTCTACGTGAGCGGGCTTGGCGCGCCCGGCCTCCTCGGCGTGATCACGGCGCTCCTGGCCGTGACGCTCCTCGGCTTCGTCCTGTTCGAGCGGACGCGCTGGAGCGCGATCGTCCGGATGATCGGCGAGGACGCGGTCGCCGCCGCGACCGTCGGGATCCGCGTGCGGGCGGCGACCTGGCTCGGGATCGCCGCGGCCGGCGCCCTCGCCGGGCTCGGCGGCACGCTCTTCGCCCACTGGGGGACCTACGTCGAGCCCGGACACGCGGAGGTCATGCTGGGCGTCCACAGCCTCGCGTACGGGCTGATCGGCGGCCTCGGCACGCCGCTCGGCCCGATCCTCGGCGTGGCGCTCGACATCGGGCTCCTCGAGTCGTTCCGGCCGCTCCAGGCGTACCGGATGATCCTCTTCGGCGGGATCGTGGTCGCGTTCCTGATCGTGCGACCGCGCGGAGTGCTCGACGAGGCGACGGTTCACGCGCTTGCCGCCCGGCTGCGTCGGCTCCGCCCGGGTGCGCGGACCCGCTGATGCTCGGTGTCTCGCGTCTCCGGGTGAGCTTCGGACGGTTCGAGGCGCTCGGCGGCATCGACCTCGACGTGGCGGACGGCGAGCGGGTCGGGCTCGTCGGCCCCAACGGCTCCGGCAAGACCACGTTGCTCGACGCGATCTCGGGGCTCGTCCGCCCGGCATCGGGGGGCGTCGCGATCGGCGGGCGCCCCACGCTCGGCTTCTCCCCCGACGCGATCGCGCGCCTGGGCGTGGCGCGCTGCTTCCAGACGCCGCGCCTCTTCGAGCGGATGACGGTCCTCCTGAACGCGCGCGCGGGGCAGTACGGGCGCGGCGGGACCGCCGGCGACGGTGACGAGCCGCTCGGGCTCCTCGAGCGCTGCGGGCTCGGGCCGCTCCGCGACCGGCTCGCCGCAGAACTGCCGCCCGCGGCGCGCCGCCGCCTCGAGCTGGCCCGGGCCCTCGCGGCGCGCCCGCGGCTCCTCCTGCTCGACGAGCCGTGCAGCGGGCTCGCCGCGGCGGAGACCGAGGAGGCGGTCGCGCTGCTCCAGTGGGCGGCGAGCGGGCGGACCCTCGTGATCGTCGAGCATCGCCTCCCGGTGCTCCGCCGACTCTGCTCGCGCCTCGTCGTCCTCGATCGCGGGCGGATCGTCGCCGACGGGTCCCCCGCCACCGTCGAGGCGGGCCGCGCGCTCACCGACGCCTATCTGGGGCGGCGCGTGTGAGGGCGGCGGCCTGGCTCCTCGGGCTGGTCCTCGCGGCCGGCTGCGCGCCGCCGGCGCCGAGCGCGCTCACGGCCGAGGTGCGCTGCGACGCCGAGCGCGGGCTGCGCCACCGGTGTACGGTCCGGCTCGCCGACGGGGACCTGCCGTTCCTGGGGGCGACCGTGGTGCTGAGCGCGGACATGCCCTCGATGCCGCTCGCCCACCACGTCCCGCCCGTGACCTGCATGCCGGGCGGGAGCCCGGGGACCTACGTGGGGACGCTCGACTTCGAGATGCCGGGCCGGTGGATGCTCGGCATCAGGATCACGGGCCCGCGGCCGGACTATCTCACGCGCGAGGTCGACGTCCGCGGCTGATCACTCGAGCTCCGCGACGACCTCGATCTCGACCACGGCGTCCTTCACCACCAGCTCCTTGACGACCACGACCGTGCTCGCCGGATACGGCTCGGGGAAGAACTGCCGCCGCACGTCGTTGAACGCCTGGTAGTCGGCGGCGCTCGTCAGGTAGGCCGTCATCTTCACCACGTTCCGCAGCGGGACCTTGGCGGCGTCGAGGACGCCCTTGATGATCTCGAGGGTCCGTCGGGTCTGGGACGCGACGTCGAGCCCCACGACCTTCCACGTGTCGTCGACGCCGACGCAGCCGGACACGTAGAGCATCCCGTTCGCGCGCGCGGCGTAGCTGAACGGGCCGATCGGCTTCCGGGCAGTCGGAACCACCACCGGGTCCTTGGCCATCCTGTCTCCTCCTCGCGCGCCCCGTCAGGGACGGCCGGGCGCGCTCCACGCGTACTCCGTGCCCACCATGTCGAGCGCGCACCCCCGCGGGAAGGCCTGCATCAGCGCGGCCTCGAACTCGAGGCCGCTACAGTGCGAGGGGATCACCCAGCGGGGCGCGAACGCGCGCAGGTCCCGGATCGTCGCCCCGATGCGTCGCGCCGAGGCGCCGCAGAGGTGGAACCCGCCGACGAGGGCGTGCACCCGCCGCACCCCGGTCCTGAGCGTCGCCTCGCGGACCGTGTTCATGAGCCCCGCGTGGCCGCACCCGGTCAGGATCACGAGCCCGCGGCCTCTCAGATGGACGACGAGCGCCCCGTCGTCGGGCGTGGTGTCGAGCTGCCATCCCCGCCCGTTCCGGTAGAGGACCTGGCCCCCCGGACGCTTGCGCTCATAGGGGGTGCGGCGCGGGATCGCCGTGAGGAAGAGCGCCCGACCGCCGAGGAAGACCTCCGGTCCACGGAGATAGACCGGCCTTGCCCCTGGCCGCCGGATGAGCCCCGGGTCGAGGCGGTAGCGACCGCCCCGGAGGCCGGGCCAGACCCAGCAGCGCTCGCGCAGGGCCGCCTCGTGGAGCACCACGGGCACCGGCGCGCGCTTCGGTCGGGCGGCGATCAGCTCGAGAGCCCTCGGGAGCCCCCCGAAGTGATCGGGGTGGCCGTGGCTCAGGAAGACGGTTTCGACCCGGCGCAGGTCTTTCCGGAGGTAGCGGGCGTTCGCCGCCAGGACGTCGCCGCGAAGGCCGCCGTCGAACAGCGCCGTCGCCTGGCCTCCGCCCCGTCCCACCTCCACGAGGAACGAGAGGCCGTGGGCGCCGAGGGGCGCCGTCTCGCGCCGCATCTCGAACATGTTGCCGAGCCGCCGGACGGGCCCGCGGCTCCGCTCCGTGCAGCTCGCGAAGTCGCCGGAGAGCGAGGTGAGCCGGACGAACTCCACGGGGACGAGTCTCATGAACCGCTCCTCCGCCCGCGGCCAGCTGCGCCCGAGCGCAGGGGAGAGCTTACACGATGGGCCCCGCCCGAGTCTCCTACCCGAAGGTTGACGTCGGGGGGCGCCCCGTCTATCGATAGGGGTGTGATGCCGACCAGCGAAGGAAGCGCGCCCGTCGCGGGCGGATCCGGTCGGTCTGTCGAAGGGTGGGTACCGCCTGCTCTGATGCTCCTGACCGGGGCGATCATTGTCCTGGCACTCCACGTCCTCTTGATCCTGATCACTGGTGGGTACACCGTGCCCGGTCTCGGCATCGCGGCACCGACGATTCACCCGCCGCTCATGCTGCTCCTGCTGCTCGTCATCGCATGGATTCCGCTGAACGATCGGCGCCTCTCGCAGGAGGTCTCTTCCGGTCACCTCGGGACGATCGTCTTTTCGGCCTCCCTGCTGATCTTCATTTCGAACGGCGAACTCCTGACGTCTGGCGACACCTTGCCCGCGCGGTACTTGCCCTTGAGCATTCTCCGCGAAGGGAATTTCGACCTCGATGAGTTTCCTTCCCTCTACGCCGACGGCATCCCGTATTACCTGCGGTTCGCACAGGGGCACTATGTCTCGGACTATCCCGTCGGGGCGGCGCTCCTGGCGCTGCCCTTCTACGTGCCGTCGGTGCTCGGCGGGGTGAGCGACGCGAGCCCGTTCGTCGGCCAACTGGAAAAGCTCTCGGCCGCGACGATCGTGGCCCTGTCGGCCGCGCTCCTCTACGTCACCGTCCGCCGGATCACAGACCCTCGGATGTCGCTCTGGATCGTGACCGCCTATGCCTTGGGCAGCAGCAGCTTCAGCACGAGCAGCCAGTTGCTCTGGCAGCACGGGCCGAGCCAGCTCGCGATCACGACCGCGCTCTACTGCCTCGTGCGAGGCCTGGCGGAACGCCGCTGGGTGGCACTCGCCGGCTTCCCCCTCGCCTTTGCCGTGATCGCCCGCCCGACCAATGCCTTCATCGTTCTCGCGCTCGTCGCCTATGTCGTCCTGCACCACCGTCGACAGGCGTGGGGCCTTCTCCTGAGCGGGCTCCCGCCCGTGCTCTTTCACCTCTGGTACAACGCGCGGTACTTCGACGACCCCCTCCGAAGTCAGTTCCCATTGACGTCCGCGAGCCTCTGGACGACTCCGGTGTGGGAGGGCCTCGGGGACTTCTCGTGAGTCCCAGCCGAGGACTGTTCGTGTACTCGCCGCTGTTCCTCTTTTCACTGGTGGGCGTCGCCCTGGCCTGGAAGAAGCACGGGAATCCACTCGTCCGCTATCTGAGCGTGAGCGCCCTGGTGACGATCCTCGTATACAGCAAATGGGCGACCTGGTGGGGGGGGCACGCGTACGGACCGCGCTACCTCGCAGACCTCACCCCGGCGCTCGCGCTGTTCCTCTTTCCGGTCAAGGGTCTGCTCGCGAGGTCCCGCGTCATCGGGGTCGTCTTCGTGCTCGCGCTCGCGTGGTCCGTCACCGCTCACGCGATCGGCGTGTACTGGGAACGCGGGCATTGGAATATCTGCACCGACGTCGACAGGTTTCCCGGGCGCGTCTGGTCGTGGAGCGACAGTCAGATCCTGGCCATGCCGAGGTCAGCCCTCGACAGGATCCGGCTGCGGGGCCTCCCGACGAGCCGGAGGGCGCCGGGGTTGGTGTCCGCCTCCTATCGGAGCGATCTCGCCCCGGCGCTCACCGTGACCGACGCCCGCCCGGTCGAGTTCTCGGTCGCGGCGACGAATGACGGCCGGGCCGTGTGGCGCGCGAGGACCCGAGGAGCCAAGGGCGCAGTCCGCCTGGGCTGGAGGTGGTTCAAGCAGGGAGAAACGGGCTGGCAAGGCGAGGGGCGGAGCCTTCTCTGCCACGATGTGGCCCCGCACGAGTCGGCATCGTTCCGCCCATCGATCCGGCCCCCGCGAGAGCCGGGCGTCTACGTCCTCGAAGTGGGTCTCGTCAACGAGCGCATCGCCTGGCTTGCGGACGCCGGAGTGCCTCCGGTCCGCTCGACCGTGTCCGTTCGCGCGGCGCGCCCTGGCGGGTGAGGCGTCGTCCACGGCGGTCCCGCGCACGGGCGCGCGGCCCTTCGGAATTGCACCCGCCGTCGACCGCCCGTATCATACGGGCGGAGTCCACTGCGCCAGCGATGCCGTATCGGCGGCCCTCGCGGCGCGTCCGTGAACCCGCCCGGTCAAGGGGGGGCTATGGCGACCGTCACCGACTTCTCGCTGGACGCGAAATACCGTCAGGAAGAGGGGCTGATCTTCCTGTCCGGCATCCAGGCGCTGGTGCGGCTGCCCCTCGACCAGCACCGCGCCGACGCGCGGCGGGGGCTCAACACCGCGACCCTCGTCTCGGGCTACCGCGGGTCGCCGCTCGGCGGCCTCGACCTCACGCTCGAGCGCAACCCAGCCCTCCTCAAGGAGCACCACGTCGTCTTCATCTCGGGCGTGAACGAGGATCTCGGGGCGACCGCCGTCTACGGCAGCCAGCTCGCGAACCTGTTCCCGCAGCCCAGGTACGACGGCGTCCTCGGGATGTGGTACGGCAAGGGGCCCGGCGTCGACCGGACGGGCGACATCTTCAAGCACGCGAACTTCGCCGGGGTGGGCCGGTACGGCGGCGTGCTGGCGCTCGGCGGCGACGACCCCCTGTCGAAGTCCTCCACCCTCCCGACCCATTCCGAGGTGGCGTTCTACGACGCCTTCTTCCCCGTGCTCTTCCCCGGGAGCGTGCAGGAGATCCTGGACCTCGGCCGCCTGGGCTTCGAGCTGTCCAGGTACTCGGGGCTCTGGGTCGGCTTCAAGATCGTCACGAATGTGGCCGACGAGGTCGGCACGGCCGAGGTGGCGCCCGACCGGGTGGTCGTCGCCGATCCCGGCTTCACCTGGGACGGACGTCCCTGGCGGCATTCGCAGAACCCGACCCTGCTCCCCCCCTTCGGCCTCGAGCTGGAGCGCGAGATCCACTACGGCCGGCTCGAGGCGGCCAAGGCGTTCGCCGCGGCGAACCGCCTGAACCGCATCACCGTGCCGACGCCGGACGCCTGGCTCGGCATCGCGGCGCCCGGGAAGGCCTACGGGGACCTCCGCGAGGCGCTCCTCGAGCTGGGCCTCGACGACGGGGCGCTCAGGCGGTACGGGATCCGGCTCCTCAAGCTCGGCATGCTCTTCCCGATGGAGCCGGGCATCGTCGGGGAGTTCGCGCGCGGGCTCCAGGAGATCCTGGTCCTCGAGGAGAAGCGGTCGTTCACCGAGATGTTCATCCGCGACATCCTCTACAACCACACGGTGCGGCCGCGCGTCGTCGGCAAGTTCGACGCGGCGGGGCGACCGCTCGTCCCCTCGACCGGCGAGCTGGACGCGGACCGGATCGCGCAGATCGTGGCGGCCCGGCTCGAGCAGCGGATCCAGCTCGAGTCGATCACGGCCCGCGTGGCGCTCCTCGAGGCGTTGCGTGAGCGCCCGGCGCCGCTGACCCTCGCCCGGCAGCCGTACTTCTGCTCCGGCTGCCCGCACAACCGCTCGACCGTCCTGCCGGAGGGGTCGATCGCCGGCGCCGGGATCGGCTGTCACGGGATGGCCCTCGTGATGGACCGCAGCACGATCGGCGTCACGCACATGGGCGGCGAGGGCGTCCAGTGGGTCGGCATGGCGCCCTTCACCGAGATGACGCACATGTTCCAGAACCTCGGCGACGGCACCTTCTTCCACTCGGGCTCGCTCGCGATCCGCCAGGCGGTCGCCGCCGGCACCAACCTCACCTACAAGATCCTCTACAACTCCGCGGTGGCGATGACGGGCGGCCAGGACGCCGCCGGCGCGATGCCCGTGCCGGAGCTGACGCGCTCGCTCGCGGCGGAGGGCGTCCGGCGGATCCTCGTCCTGACCGACGAGCCCGACAAGTATCCGCAGAACGTCCAGTGGGCCGGGGGCGTGGAGGTCTGGCACCGGGACCGTCTGGACGAGGCGCAGCGGGCGCTCCGCGACACGCCGGGCGTGACCGTTCTCGTCTACGACCAGCGCTGCGCGGCGGAGAAGCGGCGCCTGCGGAAGCGGGGCCGGCTCCCCGACCCCGCGACGCGGGTCTTCATCAACGAGGCGGTCTGCGAGGGGTGCGGCGACTGCGGGGTGAAGAGCAACTGCCTCTCGGTGCACCCGGTCGAGACGGAGTTCGGGCGGAAGACCCAGATCCACCAGTCGTCGTGCAACAAGGACTACTCCTGTCTCCTGGGCGACTGCCCCTCGTTCCTCACCGTCGTGCCGCTCGGCGAGCCCCGGAAGAAGGAGCGGAAGCGCCTCGCGGTGGACCGCGACCTGCCGGAGCCGGTCCTCCGGGTGGGGCGCGAGTGCTCCGTGTTCATGACGGGCATCGGCGGCACCGGCGTCGTCACCGTCAACCAGGTCCTCGGCACCGCGGCGCTCCTCGACGGCCGGCACGTGCGGGGCCTCGACCAGACCGGGCTCAGCCAGAAGGGCGGGCCCGTCGTGTCGCATCTGAAGATCCTCGCCGAGCCCGGGGAGGTCTCGAACAAGGTCGCCGCCGGCGAGGCCGACTGCTACCTCGGCTTCGACATCCTGGTCGCCACCGCCCCGCAGAACCTCGACCACGCGCGGCCCGACAAGACGATCGCGATCGTGTCGACGAGCCAGGTGCCGACGGGCGCCATGGTGAGCTCGACGGAGGTCGAGTTCCCCGAGGCGAACGGCCTCCTCACCGCGATCAACCGGGTGACCCGCAAGGACGAGAACGTGTACCTCGACAGCCTCGGGCTCGCCGAGACCCTCTTCGACGACCACATGGCCGCCAACATGCTCGTGCTGGGCGCCGCGTACCAGGCCGGCGCCATTCCGGTGAGCGCCGCCGCGATCGAGGAGGCGATCGTGCTCAACGGCGTCGCGGTCGAGATGAACACGCAGGCGTTCCGCGCGGGGCGGCTCGCCGTCGTCGACCCCGCGTCGGTCCAGGGCTTGAAGAAGCGCCGCGTGGGCGCCGTCGAGGTCCGGTCGCGGATGACGGCCGAGGCGCGCGCGCTGCTCGCGACGGTCAGCGCGACGGGCGAGCTCGCGAGGCTCCTCGAGATCCGCGTGCCCGAGCTGATCGAGTACCAGAACGCCGCGTACGCGCGGGAGTACGTCGAGTTCGTCCGGCGGGTGCTCGCGGCCGAGCGCGCCGCCGTGCCCGGGGAGTCGCGCCTCGGCGAGGCGGTCGCGCGCTCTCTCTTCAAGCTGATGGCGTACAAGGACGAGTACGAGGTCGCCCGGCTGCACTTGCGGAAGGACGTCGAGCAGGCGCTCGCGGCCGAGTTCCCCGGTGGCGTGAGGGTGCGGTACCATCTGCAGCCGCCGATCCTCCGGGCGCTCGGGTTGAAGAAGAAGATCCGGCTCGGGAAGTGGTTCGACGGGGCCTTCCGCCTGCTCGTGGCGCTCCGCGGTCTCCGGGGCACCTCGCTCGATCCGTTCGGGCGCGCCCCCGTGCGGCGCGTCGAGCGGGCCCTCCCGGACGAGTACCGGAGCCTCGTCGAGAAGGCCCTCGCCGGGCTCTCGCCGGAGGGCCACGAGCGCGCGGTCAAGCTCGCCAGCCTCCCGGACCTGATCCGCGGGTACGAGGAGATCAAGCTCCGGAACGTCGCGAGGTTCAGAGAGGAGGTCCGGGCCCTTGGCTTCTAGTCCGGTCGCACGTCTCGAGAGCCGGCTCAAGACGCTCCAGCGCCAGATCGAGAAGCTCGAGACCGAGGCGAAGAAGGCGCGCGGCCAGGCGCGCGTGCGCCTGAGGCGGCTCGAGCGGCGGACCCGCGTGACGGTCGGGCGCGCGCTCCAGAAGGCGGAGCCCCAGGTCCGGAAGGCGGTCGCCGAGGCGACGCGCCTGGGTCGCGGGCTCCGCGCCGGGATCCGCGCGGGCGCCGCCGCCTACCGCGCCGGCCGGCCGCCGAAGGCCTGAGCGTCCCGCCCGCCTCCCGTCAGCCCGACTCGTCGGGCGTCGTCCGCCAGCGCTTGATCGCCGCCCGCCGCTTCTTTCCCGCGATCCGCCGCTCGACGGCGGCGGCGGACGGCGCGGACGGCCGTCGCGGTCGCGGCGCCGTGAGCGCGGCGGCGACCAGCCGGCGCACCTTCTCGCGCGCGTCGGCCAGGTTCTGCGACTGGTTCCGCGTTACCTGGCTCGTGACGGCGAGCCGGCCAAGGGCGTCCAGCCGGTGGCGGCAGAGCGTCCGGAGTCGCGCGCGGGCGGCGTCGCCGAGCCCGTCGATGGCGTCGAGGTCGACCCGGAGGTCGACCTTGGTCGCGACCTTGTTGACGTTCTGCCCGCCGGGACCGGAGGCGCGCACGGCGCGGACCCGGAGCGCGTGGGGCGGCACGCGGACCGTCGGGCTCACGACGATGGCGTCGTCCATCCGATGATTGTACGCGGGACGGCGGGCCGGGCGCGACCGGACGGCGGCCGCGTCTATAATTGCCTCCAACCATGACCAGCGCCGAGCGGCGGCGGCTCACGGCGGTCGCGCGGGGAGTCGAGCCGGCCGACCTCTACCTCCACGGCGGCACCCTGCTCAACGTCTACACGGGCGAAGTCTACCCGGCCAACGTCGCGATCAAGGGCGCGCGCATCGCGTACGTCGGGGCGCGCGAGGAGCTGGTCGGCCCGCGGACCGCGGCGGTGGACTGCCGCGGCCGCATCCTGTGCCCCGGTTACATCGATCCCCACGTGCATCCGGCGCACCTCGTCACGCCCTCGGCGCTCGCGGGGTATCTCCTGCCGCTCGGCACGACGACCGTCTTCGCCGACACTCTCCAGTTCTGGGAGCTGGGGGGGCTCGCGGCGTTCCGCGGCGTCGCCGACCGCCTGGCCCGCTCGCCGCTCAAGTTCTACTGGATGATCCGGGTGCACGGCCAGTCCCGGTCCCCGGACGAGCCCCGTCGCTTTCCCCTGCGCGACCTGGCGCGCGCGCTCGCGCACCCATGGGTCGTGGCGGTGGGCGAGGTCACCCGGTGGCCCGAGGTCTGGGGCGGCAGCGCCCACCTCCTCCGCCGTCTCCAGCTCGCGCACGACCGCCGCCGGCGGGTCGAGGGCCACACGGCGGGCGCGGACGCCGAGAAGATGGCGGCGCTCGCCGCGGGCGGCCTCACCTCGGACCACGAGCCGATCACCGCGGAGGAGGCGCTGGCCCGCGCGCGGCAGGGGATCGCCGTCATGCTGCGCGAGTCGTCGCTCAGACCCGACCTCGTGGCGCTGCTCGACGTCTTGAAGGAGGCGCCGGCGCTCGTCTCGCGGCTCATGTTGACGGCCGACGGCTCGATGCCCGCCTTCATCCACGCCCACGGCTTCACCGACCACCTGATCCGCGTGGCGCTCGAGCGCGGCGTGGCGCCGGTCGACGCCTACCGCATGGCGACGCTGAACCCGGCGACCTACTTCGGCCTCGACGCGGACCTCGGCGGGATCGCGCCCGGACGCTACGCCGACGTCTGCGTCCTCCGCGACCTCGCCGAGCCGCGCCCCGAGACGGTGATCGCGCGGGGCCGCGTGGCGGCGTCGGGCGGCCGACTCCTGGCGGCCGTGCCGTCGGTCCCCTGGCGGCGGGTCTTCACGTCCCCCCGGGCGCGGCTCACGGTGCGCTGGCGCGCCCGCCCCGAGGACTTCCGGCTGCCGCCGTCCTCCCGGTATCCGGTGATCCGGCTCGTGAGCGCGGTGATCACGAAGCTCGAGGAGCGGCCGCTCGGACCGGGCGACCTCCACGCCGCGCTCGTCGACCGCGGGGGCCGCTGGGTGGCTCCCGGCGTCGTCGCGGGCTTCGGCGAGCGGGTCGACGGGCTCGCGTCCACCCTCTCGACCGACTTCAACATCCTCGTGCTCGGGCGGAGCCCGGAGGCGATGGCCCGCGCGGTGAACCGGCTGCTCGACGTGCACGGGGGCGTCGTCCTCGTCGAGGGCGCCGCGGTCGCGTACGAGCTGGCGCTGCCGCTCGGCGGCATCATGACCCGCGGCTCGCTCGAGGATGCCGCCGGCTGGGAAGGGGCCCTGCGCGCGGCCCTCGTCGCGCGCGGCTATCCGCACCACGAGCCGCTCTTCACGCTCTTCTTCCTCGCCGCGGACTTCCTCCCCGCCGTGCGGCTCTCCCCGCTGGGCGTCTGGGACGTCAGGCGGAGCCGCGTGCTGCTGCCGTCCCGTCGCCGCCGGTGAGCTGGCGCGCCGACCGGCGCCTCGCCGGGTGCGCCGTCGCTGCCGCGCTCGTCCTGGCGGTCCTCGGGCCCGGCGCTGGCGAGGAGCGGCGGTCGCCGACCGGCGAGGGGGTCTTCAAGCGTGGCGTCCTCGGCGGCAGGGGCTACCGGCTCTTCGTTCCGGCCGACGCTCGGGAGCCCGGGGCGCCCCTCGTCCTCGCCCTCCACGGGTGCTGGCAGACGCCCGAGGACTTCGCGACCGGAACGCGCCTGAACGACGCGGCCGCGCGGCGCCGCCTGCTGGTCCTCTACCCGGCGCAGGGCCGGCGCGGCAATCCGAGCCGGTGCTGGAACTGGTTCGAGCCGGAGCACCAGAAGCGGTGCGCGGGGGAGACCGGCCAGATCCTGGCGCTCGTCGAGGAGGTGCGGAAGCAGTACGGGCTCGAGCGCGGGAAGGTGGTCGTGCTCGGCTTCTCCGCGGGGGGCTTCATGGCCGTCAACCTCGCGTGCGCCGCGCCCGACGTCATCGCGGGCGTCGGGATCGCCGCCGGCGGACCGTACCGCTGCGGGCTCGGCGCCGAGGGCGCGCTCTCCTGCATGCGGGGCCCGGCGGGCGGCGGTGGACCGTCGGCCGAGGCGTGCCTCGGCGCCATGGAGGGACGGCCCCACGCGATCCGCGCCTCGCTCTGGCACGGCGAGCGCGACGTCGTCGTCAGCGCGACCAACCTCGACGCGCTCGCGGCGATGTTCGCGCCCCTCGCCGGCGCCCGCGCGATCGGCGCCGAGCGCCGCGACGGCGCGCTCCACACGACGTACCGCGACGGCCAGGGGCGAGCCGTGATCGAGACGTGGCTGGTTCCCGGGATGGGCCATGCGTGGAGTGGCGGCGATCCGCGCGGCACCCACACGTACCCGCTCGGGCCGAGCGCGACCGAGCGGATGCTCGATTTCCTCCTGACTGGCCCGCCGGGCGGGTCGTAGGCGCGTGCAGCGGCGCCTGGCCGCGGGCGTCCTCCTCGGGGCGGTCGGGCCGGCGACGCGACGCGGCAGGGAACCGTGTTGTGACGCCGCGCATTTTCACGTAAACTCAGCGCGCCGCCAGCCCCTCCGGGAGGAGATCATGACGAAAACGCGAACGCTGACGCTCGGTTCCGCCGCCATCCTGATCGCGCTGCTCGTCGCGGGCCCGAGACCGGCCGCGAGCCAGACCCCGAAGCCGGGCGGCGTGCTCAACGTCATGCAGCGCGAGGACCTGCCGCAGGGCTTCACGATCCACGAGACGGCGACGATCTCGGTCGTCTGGCCCGCCTCGCCGTGCTTCATCAATTTGGTCCAGTTCGACCCGATGAAGAAGCTCGAGAGCCTGGACACGATCGTCGGCGACCTGGCCGAGAAGTGGTCGTGGCAGGACAACTACCGGAACCTGGTCTTCTTCCTCCGTAAGAACGTCAAGTGGCACGACGGAGCGCCGTTCACCTCGCGGGACGTGAAGTACACCTTCGACATGGTGCGCGAGGCCAAGGACGCCACCGCGAAGCTCCGGATCAACCCGCGCAAGGACTGGTACGTCAACGTCGACGCGATCGAGGCCCCCGACCCGCACACGGTGGTGTTCCGCCTCAAGCGGCCGCAGCCCTCGCTCCTGATGATGCTGGCGTCGGGCTACTCGCCCGTCTACCCCGCGCACGTCCCGGCGGCGGAGTTCCGCACGCGCTGCGTCGGCACCGGCCCCTTCAAGCTCAAGGAGTGGCGGAAGGGCGAGTTCGTCGAGTACGTGAAGAACCCCGACTACTTCGTCAAGGGCCGGCCGTACCTCGACGGCCTCAAGTACGTCGTCATCGCCGAGCGCGGCACCCGGACCGCCGCGCTCCAGGCCGGGCGGCTCGACGTCTCGTTCCCGGGTGAGACGACCGTGTCCATCGCCGAGCAGCTGAAGGCCGGGGTGCCGCGGATGGTGTTCATCGACACCGGCCAGAACGTGAACGACAACCTCCTCCTGAACACGAAGAAGCCGCCCTTCGACAACCCGAAGGTCCGTCGCGCGATCAGCATGGCGATCGATCGCCGCGCGTACGTGAAGGCCGTCCACCAGGGCAGCGCCATCGTGGGCGCCTCGCTCGCCCCCAAGCCGTACGGCGTGTGGGGGCTGCTCGAGAAGGACCTGAACCAGCTCCCCGGCTACGGCAAGCCGGCGGAGGACAAGGCCCGGGCGAAGAAGCTCCTGGCCGAGGCCGGGTTCGCGTCCGGGAACCCGCTCAAGGTCGAGATCAAGACCCGCGCGATCGCCATCTACGTCGACTTCTCCTCGGTCGTCATCAACGAGCTGTAGCAGATCGGCGTCGAGGCGACGCTCACGCAGATCGAGACGGCGCAGTGGCACCCGCTCGCGACCCGGCGTGACTTCCTGATGGGCACGAACCTCACGGGCATCGGCCCCGACGACCCGGACGCGAACTTCTACGAGAACTACCGGTGCGGGTCACCCCGAAACTACACCGACTACTGCAACGAGCTGGTGGACACGATGATGGATAAGCAATCCCAGGAGCTGGACCCCAAGAAGCGGCTCCAGATGGTGTGGGA
>JACQWC010000012.1 GCA_016209635.1 Candidatus Rokuibacteriota bacterium
AGGCCGGCGTCACCGTGTAGGTCTTGTCCTCAATCACCGCTGCCGTCCCTGACGGCTGCTGGGAGCAGCCGAGGGTCGTCACCCCCACCGCCGCGGCTACGATGGTCATCCCTATCCATTTCGACATTGTCGTCTCCCCGCCAGAACGCTGATCGTCAGCGTTCGTCGTCACATGTGTTTGGCATCGAGCCCTTCGCTCCGGCTCGTTTCGTCGCTGGAACAAGCTCTCCTCAGGTCCTGCGCCTCTGCGGTCCCCGGCCGCTCAGCACCCGCGGAGGTCCAGACCGGAGATTGGTCAGTTCCCCCTCGGCTCGGCTCGACGCGCCGCGCTCCGCTGGAGGCGAACCGCCTTGGCCTGGTCTTCAATGTTCGCGAGGAGGACCGCGCGATCCTCCTGCTTCAGCCCCACCTCGATGAGGGCCCGGAGGACAATCTGGAGGCTCACCGGGAGCTTGAGCGCGGCCGTCGCCTTTCCCGCCAAGACCCGAGCCCGGTCCAGCACGTCCTGCGTGAGAATGAGGAGGACTTTCGTCTTATTCATGAACATCACCACCTCCTGCCGGCCCGGCTGACTCCCGACCGGCCGCCGTCCGCTCTGTCTTATATAAATTGTACTTACTATATAATTTATATTACAATGTCATCGGCAAGTCAAGCGAGATCGCGGGGAGCAAGGCCGGAGCACCCGGTCAAGGAGGACGAGTCATGCATTTCGAAATGTTCGGGGCGTCGGTGCTCGTCGGAATGATGAGCGGCTGGCTGGCCGGGATCGCCATGAAGGGCGGAGGGTATGGGCTGCTGTGGGACATCACCGTCGGTCTGAGCGGGAGCGTCGTGGGGAGCTGGATCTTCCAAACCCTGCGGGCGCCGGAGGCGGGTTGGGGCGGGACAGGTATCGCCGCGTTCGTCGGGGCGGCGCTCATGATCGTGCTCCAGCGCAAGATCTGGCCCGCGCAGGTCGCGCACGCTTAGGAACGTGACCCGCACACCGCTCGGCCCGCGCCGAGGGGTTCGAACCCTTCCACGAGGCCTGGCGTGAGGCACGAGAGGCACTGGGAGCGATTGACCTCGAGGAGGCCACCGTCAGGGGCCATGGACTTCAGGAACGCTTGGGGGCTGAACGCGAAGGCGTAGTCCGTTGTCATGATGCCGCCGGTGGTCTCGCGTGGGTAGCCGAGGAGAATGTTCCAGCGTGGTCCGCACGGGCGGGTCGATCACGGCCAGCAGGCGAGAGCGATCGGCGGGCGGTAGCTCCCGGAAGAGGTGAGCCTGCGGGTCGGGCGACATCGCTCGGATGAGAGGCACGGCCTCCGCGGCGGGACGGTCCTGGAAGAGCGGGCAAGGTCGGCGGGAACCCCCAGACGACGCAACTGATCGAGAAGTTCAGCCTCCGGGCCGACGTCAGTGCGAGACATGGCTCCTCCAACGGGCGCGTTCCTGTATACTCGATCTCTCTTCGTGGAAGAGGCTGGCGGGCGTTAGCGCTCCTCGCGAGTCGTTCACCAGATTCCTTCGCTTCTGAGACGGCAATGCCCAGCGCCCATCCTTCTGCGGAGTTTGCAGCACAACCACTCGACGAGCCAATCCGCGCGGAACTCTTCGGCGTCGAGCGCCTCGAACAGCACGCCGAGAGCCTGGCTGCGGCCCAGCATGTCATGAGCGAGTTAGAGAAGGGCCGTCGACTGTTGCCGCGCGTCGAGGACAACGGACGCGTGCTGCGCGAGGCGTACCGGGCGATCGCCAAGGCCATTCGGGAGGACCGCGCGATCACTCCGGCGGCGGAGTGGTTGGTCGACAACTTCCACATCGTCGACGAGCAGCTCCGCGAGATCCGGGATGATCTGCCGGCCGGCTTCTATCGGCAGCTGCCCAAGCTGGCCGAGGGGCCCCTCGCAGGCTATCCGCGCGTCTACGGAATCGCCTGGGCGTTCGTCGCGCATATGGACAGCCGGTTCGACCCGGAAACGCTCCGTCGGTTCGTGCACGCGTACCAGCGCGTACAGCCCCTGACTATTGGTGAGCTCTGGGCGGTCGCGATCACCCTGCGGGTTGTGCTTGTCGAGAATCTTCGACGCCTGGCTGAGGCGATCGTCCGCGGACGAGCGGCGTGCCAGGAGGCCGACGCGCTGGCGGACGACCTCCTCGGACTCGGTGGTCAACCCGTGAAGCGTGTGGCGATGGCCCTCCAAGCGTTCGAACACGCCCCGTTGGTGACGGCGTTTGCGGTGCAGCTCGTCCAGCGGCTGCGCGATCAGGACCCGACGGTCACCCCGGCGCTGCTCTGGCTGGACGGACGCTTGGCGGCTCAGGGAACGACATCCGACGACATCGTCCGGGTCGAGCATCAGCGGCAGGCCGCAATGAACGTGACCGTCCGGAACGTCATCACCAGCATGGGTCTGATGTCCGCGCTCGACTGGACCGAATTCTTCGAGAGTGTCAGCCTGGTCGACGAGGTGCTTCGAGTGGGCACCACCTATGCCGCGATGGACTTCTCGACCCGCGACCGCTACCGGCACGCGATCGAAGAGCTCGCGCGGGGCTCGGGCCGGTCCGAACTCGAAGTCGCCCGGGAAGCAGTGCTCCTCGCGACGCGCACCGGACTCGGGGCCAGGAGGGCCGACGACCCCCACGACCCCCGGCGAGATGACCCCGGCTACTATCTCATCGCGGCCGGGCGCACGGCCCTAGAGCTGGCGATTGGCTTCCGGCCTCCCGCGACGCGCCGGGTGTTTCGCGCGTACGTCGCCTCGGCGACGCCCGGGTACCTCGGAACCATCGTCGTCCTCAGTGGGCTCACGCTCGCGCTGCCTCTCCTCACTGTCGGTGCATCGGGGACGATACCGGCGAGCCTGATCCTGCTCGGGCTTCTGGCCGCGGTTCCCGCCTCGGACCTCGTGATCGCGCTTCTGAATCGTTGGGTCCCGGTGCTGCTCCCGCCGAGGTTGTTGCCTCGGCTCGAGCTGCGCGACGGCGTGCCCTCGAGTCTGCGGACGATGATTGTCGTGCCCACCCTCTTGACCGATCGCACCGAGGTCGCCGAGCTGATCGAGCGGCTGGAAGTGCATTACCTGGCGAATCCGGACGGCGATGTTCGTTTCGCTCTTCTGTCCGACTGGACGGATGCGCCCACGGAGAACGTGCCCGGTGACGAGGAGACTCTGGCGGCAGCGCACGAGGGAATCGGGCGTCTGAACTCGCACTATGGCGATGCTCTGGAGGGCGGCCAGCGATTCCTCCTCTTCCACCGCCGGCGACTCTGGAATGAGAGCGAGCAGACGTGGATGGGGTGGGAACGAAAGCGCGGGAAGCTCCATGAGCTGAATCGCCTCCTTCGAGGCGCAACGGACACCAGCTTTCTGTCGGCGGGTGGCGCGGCGCCCGTCGCGCCCCCCGACGTCCGGTACGTCATCACGCTCGACGCCGATACGCGGCTGCCCAGAGGAGCCGTCAATCGGCTGGTCGGGACGATGGCGCATCCCCTCAATCGGCCGAGACTCGATCACGGCACGGGGCGCGTCGTCGAAGGGTACGCTGTACTTCAACCTCGGGTGACGCCGCCCCTGCCCGGTGGCGAGAGCTCCTTCTTCCAGCGCCTTTCGTCGGGTCCGTCCGGTATCGACCCGTATGCGGCGGCGGTGTCCGACGTCTATCAGGACCTCTTCGGGGAGGGTTCATACACCGGCAAGGGGATCTACGACGTGGACGCGTTCGAGGCGGCCCTGGCAGGGCGGGTGCCGGAGAACGCGCTGTTGAGCCACGATCTCTTCGAGGGGCTCTTCGCGCGTGCCGGCTTGGTCACCGATATCGAACTGTTCGAGCATGCCCCATCACATTATGGGGTCGCCGCCGCCCGCCAGCACCGGTGGGCGCGCGGCGACTGGCAACTGCTCCCATGGATCGTCGGGTATGGATCCCACCTTCAGATTCCGTTGATCGGGCGCTGGAAGATGGCGGATAACCTGCGCCGTACGCTGTCAGCGCCAGCCGCCTTTCTGACATTGGTGGCCGGGTGGACGTTGCCGGCCGCGTCGCCCGTGGTGTGGACCGCGTTCGTCCTCGCGACGATCGCGCTTCCCACGCTCGTGCCGATCCTCGCCGTCGTAATTCCTCGAAGGCGTGGCATCTCGAAACGGAGCCACACTCGCGCGATCGGCCGGGACCTCGGGCTGGCCGCGTCACAGACGGCGTTCGTGATCACGATGCTCGTGCACCAGACCTGGCTGATGAGCGATGCGATCGTGCGGACGCTCGTCCGCGTGTACGTGACGCATTGCAAGCTGCTGGAGTGGGTGACCGCTGCACAGGCGAAGGCCGGTCTCCGGCTGGATCTCCGCGGCTTCTACCGACGCATGGGTGGTGGCGTCACGCTCGCCGTCGCTGCCGCGGCCGTCGTCGCGTGGGGGCGAGCGGAGGCCTGGTCCGTCGCGCTGCCTTTTCTGCTGCTGTGGGCGGCGTCGCCCGCAGTGGCTCGGTGGATCAGCCTCCCCCGGCTCACCGCGAGGGCCACGCCGCTGTCGTTCGGGGATGCGCGAGCCCTGCGATTGATCGCCCGACGGACATGGCGGTTCTTCGCGACGTTCGTCGGCCCCGAAGCGCACGCCCTGCCCCCCGATAATTTCCAGGAAGAGCCGAACCCGGTCGTGGCGCACCGGACCTCGCCCACGAACCTCGGGCTATATCTGCTGTCGACCGTCGCCGCTCGCGATTTCGGCTGGCTTGGGACGCTCGACGTCGTCGAGCGACTCGACGCGACGCTCGAGGCGATGACCGGCCTCGAGCGCTTTCGCGGCCACTTCTACAATTGGTACGACACAAAAAACGGCCGTCCGCTCGACCCAAAGTACGTGTCGTCGGTAGACAGCGGGAATCTCGCGGGTCATCTCATCGCGCTCGCGCACGGGTGTCGGGAGATGATCGACCGCCCGGTGCTGGGTCCGGCGGCGCTCGCCGGGATCGAGGACGCGGCGCTCCTCGTGCGGGAATCGGCGCGCGTTCTGGCAGGCGACGGGCGAACGCAGGCGGCGACACGACACCGCCTCGACAAGGCACTCGACGCCGTCACGGCGGCGGTCCCGATGCTTCCCCGCACTCCGGCTGAGTGGGCTGGGCGGCTCGCGGAGCTCGAAGCCCGTGCCCACACGGTGACGGCAATCGCCCGAGCTCTGGTCGAGGAAGATCCGGGCGCGCAGACCGTTCTTGTCTGGGCGGACGCCCTGCGCACGACCATCGAGAGTCACACGCGCGACCTCGACCTCATGATGCCTCTGGACGGCCACGTCGCCGCCCTTCCGACGCTGGCCGACACGCCCGACCTCATCCAGAGCCTGGGACGTTCCGCGACGGCCTCCGGCGCACTGATCCGTCGTCTCACGATCCTCGCCCGGGATGCGGAGACGATGGTCGGTGCCATCGACTTCGGCTTTCTCTTCGATCCCATGCGGAAGCTGTTCTCGCTCGGCTACCGCGTCACCGACGGGAGTCTCGACCCCGGGCGTTACGACCTCCTCGCCTCAGAGGCCCGCCTCACGAGCTTTGTCGCGATCGCGAACGGTGACGTCCCTGTCTCGCACTGGTTCCGGCTGGGGCGCGCCCTGACGCCGGTGGGACCGGACTCGGTGCTGGTGTCCTGGTCGGGGTCGATGTTCGAGTATCTGATGCCCGCGCTTGTGATGCGTGCGCCGGCGGGGAGCCTGCTGGACCAGACGTGCCGGCTCGTCGTCCGGCGTCAGATCGCGTACGGCGCCGACCGGGGCGTGCCGTGGGGGGTGTCGGAGTCGGGCTACAACGCGCGTGACCTCGAGATGACCTACCAGTATTCGAACTTCGGTGTGCCGGGCCTCGGGCTCCAACGGGGGCTGAGCGACGACGTCGTCATCGCCCCCTATGCGACGGCGCTGGCAGCGATGATAGATCCGGCGGCCGCCGTCAGGAACTTCCAGCGCCTGGCGGAAGCCGGCGCGTGCGGTGCCTACGGGTTCTACGAGGCCCTCGACTACACTGCTTCCCGGCTCCCGGAGGGCACGGGCGTGGCGATCGTCCGTAGCTACATGGCGCACCATCAGGGAATGCTACTGGTCGCGCTCGCCAATACTCTTCATGAGGGGGTGATGCGCGCCCGCTTTCACGCCGAGCCGAGCGTCCAGGCGACCGAGCTGCTCCTCCAAGAACGGACACCCCGGGACGTTGCAGTCGCCCGGCCTCGTGCCGAAGAGGTACAGGCCGCCGCCGACGTCCGCGAGTTCGTCCCGCCGGTCGTCCGGCGCTTCAGCTCGCCGCACAGTGTAACGCCGCGCACGCATCTCCTGTCCAACGGGCGCTACGTGGTGATGGTCACGGCCGCGGGTTCCGGATACAGCCGATGGCGTGAGCTCGCCATCACCCGCTGGCGGGAGGATGTCACACGCGACGTCGGGGGGACGTACGTGTTTCTGCGCGACGTCGGGAGTGGTGAGAGCTGGTCGGCCGGCTACCAGCCGAGCGGAGCTGAGCCGGATAGTTATCACGTGGCGTTCTCTGAGGATCGAGCAGAAATCACCCGGCGCGACCGTGCGATCACGGCTACCCTCGAAGTGATCGTGTCCCCGGAGGATGATGCCGAGGTTCGGCGCGTCTCGCTCACGAACCTCGGCACACGGACCCGGGAGATCGAGCTGACGTCGTATGCCGAAGTCGTGCTGGCCTCACCGTCGGCCGATGGGGCCCACCCGGCGTTTTCCAACCTGTTCGTGCACACCGAGTGTGCGCCCGAGCTGGACGCTCTCCTCGCGACGCGCCGGCCGCGGGCGCGCAGCGAGTCGACGATCTGGCTCGCCCACGTGGTGGTCGTCGAAGGCGAGACGGTCGGCGGCTTGCAATGGGAAACCGACCGCGCTCGGTTCCTCGGCCGCGGCCGCGGGATCCGGACACCGGCCTCGGTGATCGACGGCCGGTCGCTCTCCAACACTGTCGGCGCAGTGCTTGACCCGATCGTCAGCCTTCGCCGCCGCGTCCGGCTTCCGCCGGGTACCAGCGTCCGCGTCACCTTTTCGACGCTGGTCGCGCCGTCGCGGGAGGAGGTGGTCGACCTCGCTGACAAGTATCGCGACCCAGCGACCTTCGAGCGAGCGGCCACGCTGGCGTGGACCCAAGCCCAGGTTCAGCTCCGCCATCTCGGCGTCGGGCCCGATGAGGCCCACCTCTTTCAGAGCCTCGCCGGCCGCATTCTCTACTCGGACCGGACGCTGCGGCCCTCCACGGACGTGCTGACGCGCCACGCGGGGGGTCCCGCCGCCCTGTGGGCGCACGGGATTTCAGGTGACATTCCGATCGTCCTGGTCCGCATCGACGAGCCCGAGGATGTGGGAATCGTGCGGCAATTGCTCCGCGCCCACGAGTACTGGCGGATGAAACAGGTTGCGGTCGATCTGGTGATCCTGAACGAGCGGGCGCCGTCCTATGTTCAAGATCTTCAGGCGTTGCTGGAGGCCCTCGTCCGGACGAGTCAGTCGGCGGAGCACCATGAGGGACACGAACCGCACGGCAGGGTGTTCATCTTGCGTGGTGACCGCGTGACGGCGTCACAACGCGACGTCCTCCAAGCCGTCGCGCGCGCGGTGCTGTGGAGCCGACGCGGGACGCTGGCCGAACAGGTCATGCGCGCGGAGCGACCCGAGAGCGCTGCGGTCGTTCACCCGCCGCGCCACGCCGCGACGAAGCCGCCCGCCGACATTCCGTCGCCGCCGGCTCTCGAGTCCTTCAACGGCTTGGGCGGCTTTGCAGAGGATGGACGGGAGTATATGACCATCCTCGCTGATGGACAGTGGACGCCGGCGCCCTGGATCAACGTGATCGCGAATCCGGCCTTCGGCTTCCAGGTGTCCGAGTCGGGCTCGGGCTATACGTGGTCGCTCAACAGTCACGAACACCAGCTGACCGCGTGGTCGAACGATCCGGTGAGCGACCCGCCGGGCGAAACGATCTACATCCGGGATGAAGAGAGTGGCGAGCTGTGGGGCCCGACGGCGCTCCCGATTCGCGAGGAGACCGGAGCCTACGTGGCCCGCCACGGGCAGGGTTACAGCCGGTTCGAACGAGTCTCCCACGGTGTCTCGCTCGAGCTGCTGCAGTTCGTGCCGCTCGAC
>JACQWC010000135.1 GCA_016209635.1 Candidatus Rokuibacteriota bacterium
GGTCCCACGCCCAGTACCCGCCCCAGCCCAGCACGTGGTAGCTCCACCATCCGCCGATCAGGAGGCCGAGCGAGAGGAAGTACCACGCGACGATCGTCCAGCGGCGGGTCGTCGTGATCCAGAGGTCGCCCACGCGGCCGGTGGCGAGCGCCGCGATCGCGAAGGCGAACGGCACCGTGAAGCCCGTGAAGCCCAGGTAGAGCGCGACGGGATGGGTGATCATCCCGGTGTCCTCGAGCAGGGGGTTGAGCCCGCGCCCGTTCGCGGGCACCGGCGAGAGCCGCTGGAAGGGAGGCGCCGACACCGTCATGACGAGGAGGAAGAACGCGAGGATGGCGAGCATCACGCCGAGCGCCCACGGGTAGAGCTCGGGCGCCCCGTGCCGCCGGCGGAGGATCACGATGAGCGTGTAGAGGCCCAGCATCCACGCCCAGAGGATGATCGATCCCTCGAGGGCGCCCCATACGGCGGTGATCCGGTAGTAGAAGGGCGTGCCGAGGTTGGTGTTGCTCGCGACGTAGCGCACGGAGAAGTCGAACCTCAGGAAGGCGTAGACCAGCAGCGTGAAGCACGCCGTGACCAGGAGGAAGACGCCGAGCGCCGCGTGCTGGGCCGACTCGACCAGCGCCCCCCGCCCCGTCCTGGCGCCGAGGACCGCCGTGACGGCCCCCCAGAGGGCGAGGGCCAGCGCCACGATCAGGGCGCCCTGACCCAGCTCCGGGATCATCATCGCCCCTCCCCGCGCAGCCCCTCCCCGCGGAGCGTCCTGAGCAGCTCCTTGTACCCCGCCTCGCTCTCCCCGTGCGGCGCCTTGTACTCCTCCGAGTGCTTGGCGAGGATCAGCGTCGCCTTGAAGTGGCCCTCCGGGGTCCAGCTCCCCTCGACGACCGCGCCGCGTCCCTCGCCGAACAGGTCGGGCGGCGTCCCCTTGTGTCGCACCGGGACGGTCGTCTTGCCGTCGCCGAGCGCGAAGGCGAGATCGAGACTGCGCGGCTCCCACCGGAGCGAGCCTTGCACGACCACGCCGCCGAGCCGGTACGCCTTGCCGGCGACGGGTGCGGCGCGGAGCTCCGTGGGCGTGACGAAGTAGACCGCCGACTGGGTGACGCCGGCGTAAATCATGTACGCCAGCGCGAGCGCGATCACCGCGCCGCCCGCGATGAACTTCACCTTACCGGGCATGCCGCTCCAGCGACTCGCGGGTTGCCAGCTCGCGCTCCTGGCGGACGAGGCGCCGCCAGTAGGCGCCCAGCACGATCGCGGCGAGCGCATACGCCGCCGCCACGAACCCCCAGTTGTCGGGCATCAGCCGAGCGCCTCCTCTTCCTGCCGCAGCAGGTCGACCCGCTTCGCCACGAAGTACCCGGCGAGAAGCGCGAAGGCCGCGAAGTTCACGAGGATCGCGGCCCAGATCACCGAAGGCATCGTCGTACCGCCGGGCTTCATCAGTGACGGCGGCTGATGGAGCGTGCGCCACCAGTAGACGGAGAAGTGCACGAGCGGGATGTTGAGCGCGGCCACGACCGCGAGGACGGCGGCGTAGCGCGCGCCGCGCTCGCGGTCCTCGATCATGCCGCGCAGGAGGAGGTATCCGAGGTACATCACGAACACGATGGATACGCTCGTGATCCGCGCATCCCACGTCCACCAGGTGCCCCAGGTCGGCTTGCCCCAGATCGACCCGGTCGCGATGGTGATGCCGAGGAAGACGGTCCCGACCTCGACGGCGGCGTGGGCGAGGTGGTCGGGCCGCTCCGCCCGCCTCGCCAGATAGACGATCGACGCCACGAACGCGACCGCGAAGGCGAGGTACGCCACCAGGACGCTCGGCACGTGCAGGTACATGATCCGCTGCACGTTGCCCTGCGTGACCTCGCGCGGCGCGACGCCGAGGCCCATCACGAGTCCTGCGGCGAGGCCGAGGGCCGCCAGCCAGCCGAGCAGCCGGATCATCAACCCTCCAGGATCACGTCGAACGTCAGCACGCCCGCGACCAGGTAGATGACGTCGGCCGCGGCGAGGAGCTTCAGCCAGTGCGCGACGGCGCCGAGCGGCTCGCCCAGCAGCACCGCCTCGGTGGCCTTGACCGTCCCGAGCAGGAGCGGCACCTGGACCGGCAGCAGCAGCACCGGGAAGAGGAGCTCCCGCGCCCGGACGTGCGCGGTCATCGCCGCGAAGAGCGTGCCGATGGCGGCGAGGCCGATCGTGCCGAGCGCCACCACCGCCGCGAGGCCGGGCAGGACTCCCACGACGTCGACGTTGAAGAAGATCGCAAAGAGGGCGAGCAGCAGCGCCTCCACGACGAGCATGAGCAGGAGGTTCCCCGCGAGCTTGCCGAGATAGATGGCGGACTTGTCGCCCGGGGCGAGGAGCAGCCCCTCCCAGCAGTCGTTCTCGCGCTCCGCGACGAAGGTCCGCGTGAGACCAAGCAGCCCGCTGAGGATGAAGCCGAGCCAGAGGAGCCCCGGCAGGGCCCCCGCGAGCCGCTCGCGGTCGGGCCCCAGCGCGAACTGGAAGACGAAGAGGAGGAGCAGGGAGAAGAAGACGAGCGCGTTCAGCGTTTCCTTCGAGCGCCGTTCGACGAGGAGGTCCTTCCACACCACGATCCACGCGCGCCGCACGTAGGTCAGGAGGCTTCCTCCGTGTGCAGCGTGTACATCCGCTGGATCTCCTCGGGGCCGAGGCTCCTCCGCGGCGCGTCCAGCGCGACCCGCCCGCCGGCGAGGATCGCGATACGGTCGGCCAGACCCAGCTCGCGGCTGAAGCTGTGCGTGACCATGAGAATCGCGCCGCCGCCCGCCTTGAACCCCTCGAGGTACCCCTCCAGCCACTTCCGCGCCCGCTGGTCGAGGCCGGCGAACGGCTCGTCCAGCAGGAGCACGCGCGGCCGCAAGAGCACGAGCCGCGCGAGCGAGAGGCGCCGCTTCATACCGGCCGAGAAGGCGCGGACCCGCTCGGCAAAAACGGAGTCCAGCTCGACCTCGGCGAGCGCGGCGCGGAGTCCGGTCCGATCGGTGGCGACGCCGGCGAGCGTCGTCCAGAAGGCGAGATTTTCGAGCGCGCTCAGCTCCTCGTACACGTACGGGCCGTGCGCGACGAGGCCGATGCGCCGGCGCACCTGCTCGGCCTCCCTCACGCAGTCGAAACCCGCCACGGTCGCGCGGCCCCGCGACGGGCGGGCGAGCGTCGCCAGGATCTTGAGGAGGGTCGTCTTGCCGGCCCCGTTGGCGCCGAGGAGCGCCACGGCCTCCCCGGCGCGCACGTCGAGTGAGAGGCCGTCGAGCACGAGCGTTGTGCCGAAGGCTTTGCGGAGACCGGTCACCTGGACGAGCGGGTCAGCGCTCATGCGTCAAGCCGGTCAATTGTCTCCCACGCCCGGGGACCGGTCAAGGAACGGGCGGAGCGATCCGCGCTCGCCGGCGCCGAAGAACCTCGCGAGAAGCACGAGGACCGCCGCCATCGCGATCGCGGAGCCGGCGCCCCACATGATCATGCCTCCCCAGGCCTGATCCTCGAGGGCGGTCCACCCGAGGGCGTCGGCCCTCGCGGCGTGGGAAGGGTAGAGCGGCCAGGGGGCGAGCGTCAGCAGGAGGCCGAGGAGCGCTTGCTGGAAGGCGGCGAGAACCAGATACGCGATGCGCGCCGGGAGGGAGGCGGCGGGGCGGACGCGCGGCGCGGGATGGACCACGGGCCACCAGAAGAGGATGGCGCTCCCGAAGAACGCGAGATGCTCCGCGTCGTGGAGGAACGCGCTCGCGAGGGCGCGTTCCCACGCCGGAGGGAGGTGCCAGAGCCAGAGGACGAGCGCCCCGACGAGCCAGGCCACGGGCATCCACGTGAGCCGCGCCCACGCCCGGCGGAGCGCCTTTCGCGGCGCGAGGAGCCGCCCGACCCGGGGGCGCACCGCGGCCGGCAGCGCCCAGAGGACGGCCGCGAGCGGGTCGGCGAGGAGGAGAGCCGGCGCCGCGACCATGACGAGCAGGAAGTGCTGGACCATGTGCGCGGCGAAGAGGTCGTGGGCGAGTCGGGCGAGCGGCGACAAGAGCGCCACGCCGACCGCGGAGAGACCGCCGAGGGCCGGCAGCAGCCGCCAGGCCGGGAACGCGCGCGGGGCGCGCCGGGAGAGGCGCCAGGCGCCGCGGAGGTAGAGACTGGCCACCAGGAGGAGCGGCAGCGCGACCTCGAGTCTTGAGGCGCCCACGTCGCCGGACCGAAGCTCGGCCGCCTACTCGCCGGCGCCGAGTCCCGGCCCGAGCCCGCCCCAGTACCTCACGAGGTAGTACACGGACCAGAGTGCGAGGGCCGCGTAGACGAAGAGCAGCCACGTGTTCACGATGCCCCGGTAGCTCCGGATCTCGCCCTGGGCGTATTCGCGGATCTCGCCGCGCCGCGGGTCGGGCTCAGGCGTCTCGTCGCGCGCCGTCGGCATTCATCCCTCCCTCACCCTCCATGCCTCCCTCGCTCTCCATTTCCGCGCTGAGCACCTGGTGCTTGATCGCCTCGACGTCGCCGAAGGCGCCGCTGGCTTCACCCCAGGCGAATGCGCAGAGGGCAGCGAGGCCCATGAGGACCGCCACGATGAACTCGCCGAGCGTCAGGTACTCCAGCATCGCACCCTCCTTACTCGGAGACCCCGGGGTAGTACACGCGTCGCTTCTTCCCGGGCGCCCCGGCCACCTCGTCCCTGGCGTGCGCGGGCTCGAGCGCCGCCCGCGGGTGGTCGGCGCGGACGTCGGGCGCGTTGAGCCTCGCCCGAGTCTCGGGCGAGAGCCGGAGCTTTCCGCCCGTCAGGGGATCGCTCCAGGCCGAGAAGGACAGCACGTAGTAGGCGACGGCCCAGCGCTCGGCGTCGGTCATGGCGTCGGCGTACGAGGGCATCGGAGTTCCGTCGAGCCCTGCGGTCAGGGCGCGGTAGATGTCCGTCACGTGCGAGCCGCCCTTGAGCTGCCCCCTGGTGAAATCCGTCGGCAGGATCGGGATGTCGAAATCGTCCCGGAGCTGGGCGGCCGACGGTCCGTCGCCCTTACCGCCCTCGCCGTGACATTCCCAGCACTTGCCCTGGTGATAGAGCGCCTTGCCGCGGGCGAGCAACTCGGGCGTCGCCCCGGGCGGGGTCGGCAGGCTCACCGGAGGCTCGGGCATCTCGTCCTTCCACCTCCGGGACAAGGTCTTGACGTAGACCACGAGCGCGAGCCGCTCCTTGTCGGGGATCTCATGCCAGGTGGGCATCGAGGTCCAGCGGACGCCGCGCGTGATCGTCCGGAAGAGGTCGCCATCCGTCGGGAGCGAGCCCGAGGGCGTGGAGCGGAACTTGAAGACGCCGGCGGTGAGGTCGCGGGGGCGGGGCTGGAGGAAGGTCGCCGCCGGGCCGTTGCCGTCGCCCGCCCTGCCGTGACAGCCCGCGCAGTGCTCCGCGTACGCTTCCTTGCCCCGCACGCGGAGATCCTGCGTGTCGGGGATCGTCATCATCGAGACCGCGACGCTCTGCGGCTCGAACACCTCGCGCCAGGCCCCGCGGTTCGTCCCGAGCTTCTGAAGATACCTGACGAGCCCGACCATCTCCCGCGAGGGGATGACGAGGGTCACGGCGCTGAGCGCCGGGGGTCGGCCCTTGAACGGCGTCAGGTCCAGGACCGGCTTCCCGTCGATCGGCAAGTCGCCGTCGGGGCGGGGCGGCACGAACGTGAGCCCGTCTTCGCGCGGAAACAGGAGGACCCTCTTGCCTTCCGCCATCGTGAAGTAGCGCGTGAGCGCCGGTGACGCCTCGAGCACGAGGCCGTGAGCCCCCGCGCGGACACCCACGCGCACCCGCTCGAAGAGCCACCTGAAGCGCGGCATGATCGAGTCGGGCACGGTCATGCGCGGATCCCAGTGGTGGGCGTAGTGCCAGTCGTCGCCGTACTTGAGTCCGACGCGCGTGAGGTCTGGGCCGACACGCCGCGTGGAGAAGAGGTGCGGCAGGTCGTAGGCATACTCGCCGGCCTCGGACACGGGCCCCCAGCGCAGCTCCTCGCCCGCGACGGGCCGCACGTACTGGCTGTGGCAGTACCAGCATCCCTCGCGGATGTAGACGGCGCGCCCGAGCCGCTCCAGCGGCGCGTAGTCGCTTGCCTCGTAGCGCACCCACTTGACCTCGCCCGTGTCGGTCCTGACCGCGCGCGTCACCCGCGTCGTGAGCGCCTCGGGGACGACGGCGGGCAGGACTCCCTGAACGAAGAGCGCCAGCGTGACGAAGGCGAAGCCGGCGCCGAGCGCGAGCGACTTGATCGACCTCACGGCGACCGCCGCGCGCGGGGGGTCCGCGCGACGCTCAGCACGAGGAGCCCGAGGCCGACGTCCGTCGAGACGCCGGTGAGGGTCCGGATCCACCAGTAGGGACGCATGGCGTTGACGGAGTCGAGCCAGGACGCCTCCGCCATGAGCATCAGCCCCTGCTGGAGCCCCTGCGCGGCGAGGACGACCACCATCGCGGAGGTGCCGAGGGTCGTCAGCCAGAATCCCCAGGTGCCGAGTCGCGGGCTCGCGAGCGGGGCTCCCGCCACCCGGGGCCAGACGTAGAGCGTCCCGGCGACGGCCCAGAGGACGAAGGTGCCGAGGACCGTCAGGTGGGAGTGCGCCACGACGAAGTCGGTGAAGTGGGTCGGCTCCTGCAGTGACCGGAGCGCCTCGACCGAGCCCTGGAAGCAGCCGACGAGGTACATGACGGAGCCGACGATGAGGAACTTCACCGGCAGGTTGCGCCCGAACTCGTGCCACTGGCCGAGCATCGTGCCGAAGAAGTTCTGGAGGACCGTCCACACGGGGATGATCAGCATCATCGAGGACACGATCGCGATCGTCTCCGCCCAGTCGGCGATCGGCGAGTAGAGGTAGTGGTGGATGCCCACGAACGGGTAGAAGAACGCGAGGGACCAGAAGCCGATCAGCGAGAGCCGGTGGCTGTAGAGGGGGCTCCGCAGACCGGCGGGGAGGAAGTAATAGATGAGCACGTAGCCGGCCGGCGTGATCCAGAGGCCGACGACGTAGTGGATGAAGAGACCGTGCCAGGCGGCGTTGTTGATCCCGGGGATGTGCTCCGGTCCCAGGAGGAGCAGGACGAGGTTCGCGTCCGTCCAGATCAGCGCGGCGATCAGGTACCAGAGCGACACGTAGAGCGGCGGCTCACGCCGGTACCGGATCGTCATCAGGCACTGAACGGTGAGGAACAGGATCGCGAGGAAGATGACGAGGACGTTGACGAGCGGCAGCTCGCCCACCTCCCAGCCGCGGTTCCACCCGAGCCCGAGGAGCACCATCGCTGCGATCAGGTTCAGGTTCCAGACCCAGAGGAGGACCCGGCCCCACGCCTCCTTCCAGAGCCGCACTCCGCAGAGCCTCGGGACGATGTAGTACGAGAGACCGATGAAGAGCGTCGAGAAGGAGCCCCAGACCACGCCGTTCACGTGGATCGGGCGGAGGCGGCCGAAGGAGAGCCACGGGACGTCTCCGAGGAACTCGGGGGCGTTGAACTTGAGCGACACGACCGCGCCGACCGTGGGGAACACGACGAGCCACGCGAGGCCCCACCCGAGCCACTTCCGGATCAGATCACGGTTGATGAGCTCGTCGTTCCCCATCGCCGAGTCGGAATGATGCCATTCTCGGGCGCGGCCTGTCTCGGGATTAGAGGTCGGGACGCGGCCGAGGAGGCTTGGGCCCTGGAGGCGCTGGCTGTCGGCGGGGCGCCGGCCCGGCGCCCCGCGCCCCTGGCTAGATCCGCATCGCGCGGAGCCGCGCGATCCGTTCCTCGATGGGCGGGTGGGTCGAGAAGAGCCCCATGAGGGAGCCGCCGCTCAGCGGGCTCACGATGAAGAGGTGCGCGGTCGCGGGGCTGGCCGCCATCGGCGCGACCTGCGACGCCAGGTGCATCTTCTCGAGGGCGGTGGCCAGGCCCCGGGCGCGCCCGGCGAGGCGGGCGCCCGACGCGTCCGCCTGGTACTCCCGCGCCCGGGAGACCGCGAGCTGGACGAGCATCGCCGCGATGGGCGCGACGATCGCCAGGAGCAGCGCGGCCACGGGGTTCGACCCGCCCTCCTCGTCGTCGCTCCGGTGGCCGCCGAACATCGCGGCCCACTGCGCCATGTGGGCCAGGTAGGTGATCGCGCCGGCGAGTGTCGCGGCGATCGTCCCGATGAGCACGTCGCGGTTCCTCACGTGCGCCAGCTCGTGGGCGAGGACGCCTTCCAGCTCGTCCTCGTCGAGGACCCGCATGATGCCCTCGGTCACGGCGACGACGGCGTTGTCGGGATTCCTGCCCGTCGCGAAGGCGTTCGGCGTGTCGGTGGGGATCAGGTAGACCTTCGGCATCGGGATCCCGGCCCGGGTCGCGAGCCTCCTCACGATCGCGTAGAGGCGGGGGGCCTGGGCCTCCTCGATCGGCTGGGCCCTGTACATGGCCAGCACGATCTTGTGGGAGAACCAGTAACTGAGAAAGTTCATGACCAGGGCCAGCATGAAGGCCACGAGCATTCCCTGCTGGCCGCCGAGTGCCCCGCCGATCAGGACGAGCATCGCGGTCAAAACGGCCAGGAGAATCGCGGTCTTGAAGATGTTCGACATTCCTCTCTCCTCGGAGCCCCAAAAACGCGGAAGCGTCCGGTCAGAGCGTAGCAGAGGGTCGGGGAGCGGTCAAATGGCTTGACTTGGTGACACCCCGTCGATATACTGAGCCGGTTTTCCTCAAAACTCTTTTATTGACAAAGACTTACGCAAGGGTTCGCGCTCCGGATCGAGACGCCATGATCATCCGGGTTTCCGACATCCAGGCCGAGGGCCTGTCGATCACCGATGAGGCGGCCGTCCTCCCTGCCTTCACCGAGGAGGGCTGGCACCTCGACCGGATCAGCCTCCACCTGACGCGCGACGGGGTGGACGTTCTCGTTCAGGGAGAGATCGGCGCCACCGTGCCGCAGGTCTGTGGCCGCTGCGTCGAGCCGCTCCAGGCCCGCGTGCGGGCCGAGGTCGACGTGCGCGTCGCTCCGCGGCCGGCGACGGGCGACACGGTCGAGCTGGCGCCCGACGACCTCGATACCTACTTCTACGCCGGCGATCAGCTCCATCTGAGCGCGCTGATCGAGACCGAGACGACGCTCGCGCTGCCGATGAAACCGCTCTGCCGCGCCGACTGCCGCGGCCTGTGCCCCGTGTGCGGCGGCAACCGCAATGTCAGCGTCTGCGCGTGTCCCGAACGTCCACCGGACCCTCGCCTGGCCGTCCTCAAGGACCTGGCCGCGCGACTCTCACGATAGGGGAAACCGCCATGCCGCTGCCGAAGCGCCGCCACTCGAAGACACGCGGGCGCAAGCGCCGTACGCACTACAAGCTCGCCCCCCCGACACGCGCCCAGTGCCCGCAGTGCCGCGAGCCGAAGCTGCCGCACCGGGTCTGTCCGCACTGCGGCTACTACAAGGGCCGGGAGATCGTCGCCGTCGAGGGTAGCTGACCGGTCGCACCGGGTGCCGGGCATGAAGATCGCCGTCGACGCCATGGGAGGCGACCACGGGCCCGCCGTGGTCGTCGAGGGCGCGGTCGCCGCGGCCCGGGCATTCGGCGCGCCGATCGTCCTCGTCGGCGACGCGCCCGCGATCGAGCGCGAGGTTGTGCGCCTCGGCGCGCAGAAGCTCCCCATCGAGATCCGGCACGCCTCGCAGGTCGTCGGCATGGCCGAGAGCCCCTCGCAGGCGCTCCGGCGCAAGCGCGACTCGTCCCTCCGCATCTCGGCCGAGCTGGTGCGCGACGGCAAGGCCGCGGCGTTCGTATCCGCCGGGAACACGGGCGCGGCAATGGCGATCTCGATGTTCGTCATCGGCGTGCTCGCTGGTGTGGACCGCCCCGCGATCGCCGCGGTGCTCCCGAACCTCAGGCGGTTCACGATCCTCCTCGACGTCGGCGCCAACGTCGACCCGAAGCCGACGCAGCTGCTCCAGTTCGCGGTGATGGGACACGTGTACTCGCGGGACATCCTCGGTCAGGCGAGCCCGCGCGTCGGGCTCCTCTCCGTCGGCGAGGAGGAAGGGAAGGGGAACGAGCTGACCAAGGAGGCGTACGAGCTGCTCAAGGGGTCGTCCCTCAACTTCGTCGGGAACGTCGAGGGGCGCGACATCTACAACGGCCGGTGCGACGTCGTCGTCACCGACGGGTTCACGGGCAACGTGGCGCTGAAGATCTCGGAGAGTCTCGCCGAGATGCTCGGTGCCATGATCAAGGAGGAGCTGACCCGTGACATCCGGTCGAAGGCGGCGGCGGCGCTCGCGATGCCGGCGTTCCAGCGGTTCCGCCGGCGCATCGACTACACGGAGATGGGCGGCGCGCCCCTGCTCGGCATCGACGGAGCGGCGATCGTCTGCCACGGGGCGTCCCCGGTCAAGGCGATCAAGAACGCCGTGCGGGTGGCGGCGGAGTGGGCCAGAGCCGGTCTCAACGAGCACATCAAGGCCGCGCTGGAGGCGGAGAGCGCGCACGGCGGGCGTGAGGGGGGCCGGGAATGATGCGGGCAAGGATCATCGGCGTCGGCGCGTACGCGCCGAAGCGCATCGTGACGAACGCCGACCTCGAGAAGATGGTCGACACGAGCGATGCGTGGATCTTCCAGCGCAGCGGGATCCGCGAGCGGCGGGTCGCCGACGAGAGCGAAGCGACCTCGGACCTCGCCGTCAAGGCCGCCCAGCAGGCGCTCGAGCGCGCGGGCCTCGTGCCCGACGACATCGACTTCATCGTGGTGGGGACCACGACGGCGGACATGCAGTTCCCCTCCACCGCGAACTTCGTGCAGCACAAGCTCGGCTGCCGGCGCATCGGGTCCGTGGACGTGTGGGCGGCGTGCACGGCCTCGATCTACAGCCTCGCGGTCGGGTCGCAGTTCGTCCAGACCGGCAAGTACCGGCGCGTGCTCTGCATCGGCGCCGAGACGCTCTCGCGCATCACCGACTGGACCGACCGGGGGACCTGCGTGCTCCTGGCCGACGCGGCCGGGGCCGCCGTCCTCGAGGCGTCGGAGGGCGAGAGCGGCGTCATCGACGCCGACCTCTACTCGGACGCCCGGCACTGGGAGCTCCTCTACATGCCGGGCGGCGGCTCGCGGAATCCCGCCTCCCACGAGACCGTGACCGCCGGGATGCACTACGCGAAGATGAAGGGCAACGAGCTGTTCAAGGTGGCCGTGCGGATGTTCGGCGAGTGCGCGGGGGCGATCCTGGAGCGTCATGGCCTCGGCGTGCGCGACGTGGATCTCTTCATCCCCCACCAGGCCAACCTCCGGATCATCGAGGCGGCGGCGAAGCGACTCGGCATGCCGATGGACCGCGTCTTCGTCAACATCGATCGCTACGGCAACACGGGCGCCGCCTCGATCTACGTCGCGCTCGAAGAGGCGGCCTCGACCGGCCGCCTCAAGCGGGGCGACCTTGTTCTGCTCGCCGCGTTCGGCGGCGGCGTCACCTGGGGGGCCGCCTTGCTTCGGTGGTAGCGCAAGGCGAACGGAGCCACGCCGTGCCCACGGCACGCCACCCACGGTCGACGGCGACCCCGGGGCCCCCGATTCGACGGAGCCACGCCGTGCCCACGGCACGCCACCCACGGTCGACGGCGACCCCGGGGCCCCCGATCCAGTGATCGCGTTTCAGTTCCCGGGTCAGGGGTCGCAGACCGTCGGGATGGGCAGGAGCTTCTACGACGCGTCGCCCGCCGCGAAGGCCGTCTTCGAGGAGGCGAACGACGCGCTCGGCTTCGATCTCGCCCGGCTCGCGTTCGAGGGACCCGAGGTCGAGCTGGCGCTGACGGCGAACACCCAGCCTGCGGTGCTCACCGTGAGCGTCGCCGCCGCGAGGGTCTGCGCCGAGCGGGGACTCCGGCCGGCGCTGGCGGCGGGGCACAGCCTCGGCGAGTATTCGGCGCTGGTCGTGGCCGGCACGCTCCCCTTCGTTGACGCCGTCCGGGTCGTCCGCCGGCGGGGCGAGTTCATGCAGGAGGCGGTGCCCATCGGGACCGGCGCGATGGCCGCGATCATCGGGCTCGACCTCGCCGCGGTCGAGGGGGTCTGCGCCGAGGCGGCGCAGGGCGAGGTGGTCGAGATCGCCAACGTCAACTCCGCCGCGCAGATCGTCATCGGCGGACATCGCGGCGCGGTCGAGCGCGCCGTGCGCCTCGCCGCCGAGCGGGGCGGCCGGAAGAGCGTCCTCCTGCCGGTGAGCGCGCCCTTCCACTGCTCGCTCATGGCCCCCGCCGCCGCCCGGCTCGCGCGCGAGCTGGAACGGCTGGCCGTTGCCGATCCGCGAATCCCCGTGGTCCGGAACGTCGACGGAGGCGTCACGCGCACGGCAGGCGACGTGAAGCCGTTTCTCCTCCGGCAGGTGGCGAGCCCCGTCCGGTGGACCGAGTGCGTGCGGCGGCTCATGGACGAGGGGGCAACCGTGTTCGTCGAGGTGGGACCCGGGCGCGTCCTGACGGCGCTCCTGAAGCGGATCGTCGACGGTCCCCGAGGATTCTCGGTCGAGGACGTGGCCGGCCTCGAGAAGGCGGTCGCGGCCATCGCATGAGCGCGGCACCGCTGGGCGGACGCGTGGCGATCGTCACGGGCGCCAGTCGCGGAATCGGCGCCGCCATCGCCGCGTCGCTGGCAGACCACGGAGCGGCCGTGGTAGTCTCTGGGCGCGACGCCGACCGGCTCGAGCGCGCGGTGAAGGAGATGGAGGCGACGGGCGCGTCCGTGCACGGTGTCGTCGCCGACGTGGCGAAGCGCGAGGATGCGGATCGGCTCGTCGACGCCGCCAAGCAGCGCTTCGGGCGGATCGACATCCTCGTCAACAACGCCGGCATCACCCGTGACGGTCTCCTGGTCAGGATGAAGGACGACGACTGGGACAGCGTGATGGACGTCAATCTGCGAGGCGCGTTCCTGATGACGCGGGCGGTCGCGAAGGCGATAATCCGACAGAAGAGCGGGGGGCGCGTCATCAACATCACGTCGACCGCCGGCGCCATGGGGAACGCGGGGCAGGCCAACTATTCCGCTGCGAAGGCGGGGCTCATCGGGTTGACGAAGGCGGCGGCCCGCGAGCTGGCGCACTGGGGCATCCTGGTGAACGCGGTGGCGCCCGGACTGATCGAGACGGACATGACCGCCTCGATCTCGGCCGCGGCGCGCGAGGCGCTGATGGCGCAGATCCCGCTCGGCAGGGTCGGGACGCCCGGCGAGGTCGCCGAGATGGTACGATTCCTCGCCGGCGACGGCGCTGGCTACATCACGGGCCAGGTGTTCCACGTCAACGGCGGACTGTACATTTAGGGAGGCTGACCGGCAATGCATCCTTTCGTGGAGGTGACGGGCTAAATGGCCAAGTCAGTCGAGGAGCGGGTGAAGGAGATCATCTGCGAGCAGCTCGGGGTCGAGGAGGAGGAGGTGACCCCGAACGCGAAGTTCATCGAGGATCTGGGCGCTGATTCGCTTGACACCGTCGAGCTGGTCATGGCGCTCGAGGAGCACTTCGACATCCAGATCCCCGACGAGGACGCAGAGAAGATCGCGACCGTCGGCGACGCGATCCAGTACATCAAAGACAACTCGTAGCTCGTGGAACCACGCCGCGTCGTCGTCACCGGTCTGGGCGCGCTCACGCCCCTCGGAAACACCGCCGAGGAGTTCTGGACGGCCCTGACGCACGCCCGGTCGGGCATCGGCCCGATCACGAAGTTCGACGCGACGGGCTACCCGACGCGGATCGCGGGCGAGGTGCGGAACTTCGACCCGCTCAGGTACGTCGACAAGAAGGAGGCCCGCCGGCTCGATCCCTACCTCTGCTACGCCATCGCCTGCGCGGTCATGGCGGTCGAGGACGCCAGCCTGGACACGGCCAAGGTCGACGGCACGCGCTTCGGGGTGCTCATCGGGTCGGGCATCGGCGGCATCACGACCCTGCTTGACTCGCAGGAGACGCTGCGCACCAAGGGGCCCGAGCGCGTCTCGCCGTTCTTCATCCCCATGCTGATCATCAACATGGCGTCGGGGCTGGTCTCGATGCGCTTCGGCGCCAAGGGACCGAACTCCGCGGTCGTGACGGCGTGCGCCACGGGCAATCACGCGATCGGCGACGCCTTCAAGATCATCCAGCGCGGCGACGCGGACGTGATGATCGCGGGGGGCGCGGAGGCGATCATCGTCCCGCTCACGATCTCCGGCTTCTGCTCGATGAAGGCGATGTCCACGCGCAACGACGAGCCCCAGCGGGCCTCGCGTCCGTTCGACGCCGACCGCGACGGGTTCGTCTGCGGTGAGGGCGGCGGGATCGTCATCCTCGAGTCGCTCGAGCACGCGATGCGCCGGGAGGCGCGGATCTACGGCGAGGTCATCGGGTACGGCATGACCGGCGACGCGCATCATCTCACGGCGCCCGACCCGGAAGGGGACGGCGCCGCACGCGCGATGAGCGCCGCCGTACGCGACGCCGGGCTCGACCCCACGGCCGTGGGCTACATCAACGCCCATGGGACCTCGACGCCCTACAACGACAAGTTCGAGACCCTCGCGATCAAGCGGGTGTTCGGGGACCACGCCCGGCGGCTCGCGGTGTCGTCGACGAAATCGATGACGGGGCACCTGCTCGGCGCCGCGGGCGGCATCGAGGCGATCGCGACGCTGCTCGCGCTCTACCATGGGCTCCTGCCGCCGACCGTCAATTACGAGACGCCCGATCCCGACTGCGACCTGGACTACGTCCCCAACCAGGCGAGGAAGCAGGACATCGAGGTCGCGCTGTCGAACGCGTTCGGGTTCGGCGGCACCAACGCGACGCTCGCGTTCCGCAAGTACCGCGGCTAGGTGGACGCGGCCCACGTCACCGCGCTCGAGCAGCGGCTCGGCCACCGCTTCCGCGACGGTGCGCTCCTCGAGCGCGCCCTGACGCACCTCTCCTACGCCTACGAGCATCCGCCCGCGCCGCAGCACGAGGGGCTGGCGCTGCTCGGCGATGCCGCGCTCGCCCTCGTCGTCGCCGAGCGCCTGCTCGCCGAGGACCCGGACGCCCCGGTCGGCGTGCTCACGCCGCGCCGCGCCGAGATCGTCTCGGGCGCGAACCTCGCCCGCTGGGCCGGGGATCTCGCCCTCGGGCCGCTCGTGCGCCTCGGCCGGGGCGAAGAGCAGACGGGCGGGCGGACGCGGGCCTCCATCCTGGCGACGACGCTCGAGGCCGTGCTGGGCGTCGTGTACCTCGAGGCGGGCCTCGACGGGGTCCGGCGCGTCGTCGCCCGTCTGGCCGTGTGGTAGGCTCGACTCATGCGTCTCTGGCCCTTCCGGCGCGCGCCCCGCATCGGGTATCCGGCGACCGAGGACCTGCTCGTCACCGAGGACCTGCTCCGGCGGAACGTCGAGGACGTGCTCGCCGTGCGCGAGCGTCAGATCCGGGGCGGCATCATCGTCTTCCGGGGCGAGCTGCGCATGGCGCCCGGTCGCGCCCTCGACCTGCTCGTCGCGAGGTTCCGGGAGTTCGGCTACACGCCCTTCGTGCGGGCCGACCGGGACGGCGTCGCGATCCAGGCGTGGCCGCTCGCGGAGACGGTCGAGCGGCAGCGGGTCGGCCTGAACGTGATCCTCTTCCTCCTCACGTGCGCGTCGACGCTCGCCGCCGGCTGGTTCTTCACCGGGTCACCGGCGTTCGACGCCCTCCGCGCCTCGACCTCGCCGACGCGGTTCCTCGCGGGCGCGCCGTTCGCCGTCACCCTCATGGCGATTCTGGGCGTGCACGAGTTCGGCCACTACTTCACGGCCCGCTACTACAAGGCCTCGGTGAGCCTGCCGTACTTCATCCCGGCGCCACCGCCGTTCCTCTTCGGCACGCTGGGGGCGATCATCCGCATGCGCTCGCCGGCGAGGGACCGCAACTCGCTCTTCGACATCGCGGCCGCGGGCCCGCTGGCGGGCCTTCTCATCGCCCTCCCGGCGATCTTCCTCGGGCTCGAGTGGTCGACCGTGGCGCCGATCCCGCCCGGCGAGACCATCGTCTTCGGCAACTCGATCCTCATGCGGGCGCTCGTGCATCTTCGCTTCGGCCCGATCCCCGAGGGCCTGATGGTCTTCACGCATCCGATCGCGGACGCGGCGTGGGCGGGGTTCTTCGTGACCGCGCTGAACCTCTTCCCCGTGGGACAGCTCGACGGCGGCCGCATCGCCTACGCGCTCTTCGGCCAGCGCCACCGGACGGTGGGCGTCGTCACGTTCGTGGCGCTGCTCCTGCTCGGCGCGGTGACGGGGTCGATGAACTGGGTGGTGTGGGCCGGCCTCCTCTTCTTCATGGTCGGCTTCCACCACAGCCCGCCGCTCGACGACCTGACGCCGCTCTCGTCCGGCCGGCGGATGCTGGGGCTCCTCTGCCTGATCCTCCTGATCCTCTTGATCCCGCCGGTGCCGGTCCAGATGGGCTGACGGGACCCGCGGGCGCCGGCGCGATCCTTGGCCTCACGCGCCGGCGGGCGGCTCGTTGCCCGCCTCGATCACGGCCTCGCGGACATTCACGAAGGCGAGGACGAGGAGACCCAGCACGAAGAAGACGACCAGCGAGAGGATCGCGCTCCGGTAGCTCCCGGTGAACTGGAGCGCCAGCCCGAAGAGGAGCGGTCCGAGCCAGCTCGTGCCCCGCTCGCTCACCTCGTACAGGCTGAAGTACTCGGACTCCTGGCCTTTCGGGATCATCAGCGAGTAGACCGATCGGCTGAGCGCCTGGCTCCCGCCCAGGACCAGCGCGATGACCGCGCCCATGACGAAGAACTGTCCGCTCGTTCGGAGGAAGCCGTAGGCGTACCCGACGGTCCCGATCCAGATCACGAGGCTCACGATGATGGCCCGCTTGGTGCCGAGAGCCCGCGCCACCCAGTTGAAGAGGAGGGCGCCGCCGAAGGCGACGAACTGGACCATGAGGATCACCTGGGTCAGCGTGGCGATCGGAAGCCCCAGCTCCTCCTGCCCGAACTGGGACGCGAGGGCGATGACCGTCTGGATGCCGTCGTTGTAGAGGAGGAAGGCCAGGAGGAAGAGGAGCGTCTGGGGATACCGGCGCGCCTTGCCGAGGGTGCGGCGCAACTGGCGGAACCCCGTGCCGACGTAGCCCTCCCCGGGCGGCAGCGCCCTCGGCGAGCGCCGGCTCCGCAGCGTGGCGAGCGGGACGAGCGTGAAGACGGCCCACCAGGCGCCGGCCGACGCGAGGCTCACGCGGACGGCCTCGCCAGTCGTCAGCCCCAGCGCGCTCGCCTGGGAGAAGATCGCCAGATTCATCGCCAGCAGGAGCCCGCCGCCGAGGTAGCCGAGCGCCCAGCCCTTCGACGAGACGGCATCGCGCTCGTCGGCGGCGGCGATCTCGGGGAGGAAGGCGTTGTAGAAGACCACCGAGGCGCCGAAGCTCACGTTCGCGACGACGAAGAGGGCCCCGCCCAGGAGGTAGTTCGTTCCGCGGACGAAGTAGAGGGCGAGTGTCGCGAGGGCGCCCAGATAGGCGAACAGCATGAGGAGCTGCTTCTTCCTGTGCGAGTAGTCGGCAATCGCGCCGAGAATCGGCAGGAAGATCACCTGTCCCAGAACCGAGAGCGACACGACGTAGGGGTAGAAGGAGCCGGCGCTGACGGGGATGCCGAGCGGATAGACGAAGCCCTTCGCGTCGGCCGCGGCCTTGGTGACGCTCGTCAGGTATGGGCCGAGGAAGACCGTGACGACCGTCGTGGGGAACGCCGAGTTCGCCCAGTCGTAGACGTACCAGCCGACCTGCTCGCGCCGCTTGCTCACAGGGGAGGGCAGGATGACACAGGGCCGCTCGATGCGCTACTATCCGCGTCATGCCGCGGCTGACCGCGAGAGACCTCGAGCGGCTCATCCGGCGAGGCGACGTCGACACCGTGCTGGCCGTGTTTCCCGACACCTTCGGGCGACTCATGGGCAAGCGTCTCGTCGGCCGCTACTTCCTGGACCACGCCCTCCGAGAGGGCGTCCACGCGTGCATCTACCTCTTCACCGTCGACATGGAGATGGAGCCGCTGCCCGGCTTCAAGCTCACGTCGTGGGAGCGCGGCTACGGCGACATGAAGGCCGTTCCCGACCTCGGGACCGCGAGGCTGATCCCGTGGCTGCCCGGGACCGCGCTCGTCTTCTGCGACGTGTACACCGAGGAGGGCGAGCCGATCGAGGAGGCGCCGCGCTGGGTGCTGCGCCGCCAGATCGCGCGGGCGTCGTCGCTCGGCTACGTCGTCAAGGCCGCGGCCGAGCTGGAGCTGTACTGCTTCCGGGAGTCGTTCGAGGAGGCCCAGGCCCGGCGTTACCGGAACCTCACGCCGGTCTCCGGCTACCTCGAGGACTACCACATCCTCCAGACCTCGAAGGAGGAGCCGCTGATCCGGGCGATCCGGAACGGGATGGAGGGCGCGGACGTCCCGGTCGAGACCTCCAAGGGCGAGTGGGGTCGCGGTCAGGAGGAGATCAACCTCCGCTACGCGGAGGCGCTCGAGATGGCGGACCGCGCGACGCTCTACAAGCACGGCGCGAAGGAGATCGCGCACCTGCAGGGCTGCTCCCTCACGTTCATGGCCAAGTACGACATGGGGGCCGCCGGTTCGTCCTTTCACCTCCACTCGTCGCTCTGGGACCGCACGGGCCGGAGGTCCCTCTTCCCCGCCGGGCGGCCCCGAAACGGGAGCCGGTCGACCGGCACACCGCTCTTCGGGCAGTGGCTGGCCGGACAGCTCGTGATGGCGCGCGAGCTCGCGTACTTCTACGCGCCGTCCGTGAACTCCTACAAGCGCTACCAGTCGGGCTCGTTCGCGCCCACCCGCATCGTGGCGGGATGGGACAACCGCACCTGCGGCTTCCGGCTGTGCGGCGAGGGGAGCGGGTTCCGGGTGGAGAACCGGATCCCCGGCGCCGACGCGAACCCCTACCTGGCCTTCGCGGCGACGATCGCGGCGGGGCTGCACGGCATCGTCAACAAGCTGAAGCCGCCGCGGCTCTACGAGGGCAACGCGTACGAGGACCCCACGCTGCCGCAGGTGCCGAAGACACTCCGCGAGGCGGTCGCCGAGCTGGAGCGGTCGAAGGTCGCGCGCGCGGCGTTCGGCGAGCGGGTGGTGGACCACTACCTCCACACGGCCCGGCTCGAGCAGCAGGCGTTCGACCAGGTGGTCACCGACTGGGAGCTGATGCGCAACTTCGAGCGGATCTAGCATGCGGGGGATCGGCGGCCCCGCGTCGACCACGACCGCAACGACCACGGGTCTCCGAGGGGCGCGCCGGTCCCCCGCATCGGGAGTGATCTGAATGAATCGGCTGAATACAAAAGTCGCGGTCATCACGGGCGCCGGCATGGGCATCGGGCGCGAGGCGGCCCTGCTCTTCGCCGAGGAGGGCGCGCGCGTGGTGGTCGCCGACATCGACGGCAACGCCGCGAAGGAGACCGTCACGCGCATCGAGGCGGGAGGCGGCGAGGCGCTCGCCGTCACGGGCGACGTCGCCGTCGAGGCCGACGTCGAGCGGATGATCGCGGACGGCGCGCGCCACTTCGGCGCGCTCCATGTGCTCTACAACAACGCCGGCGTCCTCTGGAAGGACCGCGACCAGTCGGTCCTGCACACCGACGGCCAGTGGTGGGACCGCGTCGTCGCGATCAACCTCAAGTCGGTGTTCTGGGTCACGAAGCACGGGGTCCCGCACCTAAGGCGGGCCGGCGGCGGGTCGATCATCAACATGGGCTCGGTGTCGGCGCTCGTGGGTTTCACGCGGGCCCAGGACGCGTACACCGCGGCGAAGGGCGCCCTGATCTCGCTGACGAAGTCGCTCGCCATCCAGTTCGCCCGGGACGGCATCCGCTGCAACATCATCCACCCGGGCATCGTCGACACGCCCCTCCAGGCGCCGTACCTCACCGACGCGCTCCGGAAGGAGTTCGAGGCGGGCATCCCGCTGGGCCGCATCGCCCGTCCGCGGGAGATCGCCGCCGTGGCGCTCTTCCTCGCCAGCGACGAGTCCTCCTTCATGACCGGGGCGGAGCTCGTGGTCGACGGCGGGTTCACCGCCGGTTAGCGCCTCGCCGGCGCGGCCCATGGGTCCGCTCGACGCGCGCGCCCTTGCTCCACCCGGGAGGCGACTCGCCGGGACCGGTCCCGTCGCCCGCGCGCCGGCCGCCGTCCTGGTGGTCCTGCTCCTGACGTTCGTCGCGTGGCCCCTCGTCCTCGTCTTGGCCGGCGGCGTGTCCGACGGCGGGACCGCGACGCTCGGGCATCTCCGGGCCCTCGCGGGGAGTCTCGCCGTCGCCGCGGTGTCGACCGCTGCGACCGTCGCGCTCGCGGCGGCGCTCGCGTACGCGGTCGCGCGCGCCGACTTCCCCGGCAGGCGGCTCGTCGCCGCAGCGGCGCTCCTCCCGATGTGGGCGCCGCCTTTCCTCGCGGCGCTCGCCCTCCTGCTCCTCCTCGGGGCGAACGGCGCCGTGACAGGCGCCCTCGACCTCGCGTGGAGCATCGAGGGGTTCCCGGGGATCGTCCTCGCCCAGGTGTTCACCTTCCTGCCGCAGGCGTACATCGTCCTCGCGCGGGCCATGGCGGGGATCGATCCGGCGCTGGAGGAGGCGGCGGAGAGCCTCGGCGCTGGGCGGCTCGTGACGCTCGCCCGGGTGACGCTGGCGCTCGCGAGACCCGGGCTCCTGGCGGCCTCGCTCGGCGTCTTCATCATGTGCATGAGCGACTTCGGCAACCCGCTGCTCGCCGGCGGCGGGTATCCGGTGCTCACCACCGAGATCTACTCCGCGGTCGCCGCCAAGCGCGACCTGGGGGCGGCCGCCACGCTGAGCGTGCTCCTGCTCGTGCCGTGCCTCACCGCTTGGGTCCTGGGCGCCGAGGGACTCGGATGGAGGGCCTATTTCACGGCGGGGGCGGACGCTCGTCCCAAGGCTCCGGTGCCGTCCCGCCGCGCGGAGGGGCTCATCGTCACGGCGGCCGTGGGGATCGCCCTCTCCGTCGCGGCGCTCTACGGCCTGATCCCGCTCGGCTCCGTCGTCGGCCGCTGGGGCAGCGACTGGTCCCTCTCGGGCGCTCACTGGGGCTCATGGCGCGAGATCGCCGGGCCCGTCTGGGGGAGCGTGCGGCTGGCCGTCGCCGCGGCGATCGCGGGGACGGTTCTGGCGCTCCTGGCGGCGTACGTGATCGGGCGGAGCCCGACGCGCGGCGCGCGGGCGATCGAGGTCCTGGGCCTCCTGCCCGCCGCGATGCCGGGCACCGTCGTCGGCCTGGGCTACATGCTCGCGTTCGGCGCCGGGCCGTTGCCCGCCCTCGCGGTCCTGGTGGCGAGCGTCGTCTTCTGGAAGCTCCCCGTCGCCCTCCTCGGCGGGCTCGACGCGCTGGCACGGCTCGATCCGGCACTGGAGGAGGCGGCGGTGAGCCTCGGCGCCAGCCGGGGACGGGTCCTGGCACGGGTGGTTCTGCCGCTCCTCGGACCGCCCGCCGTCTCGACCTTCATGTACTTCTTCGTGAGCGGGCTCGGCACCGTGAGCGCGGTGATCCTCCTGCTCCCGCCCGGCTTCTCGCTCGGGTCCGTGGCGATTCTCGCCCGGGTCGGGACCGGCGACGCCGGCGGCGCGTGCGCGCTCGCCACGCTGCTCCTCGCGATGGTCCTCGGGGCGCTGCTGCTCCGGCCCGCCCTGGTCGGGCGGGAGCGTCCGGCGGCGCTGAGTGTCGGCTGATCGGCAGTGTCATCCCCAACCGCAAAGGAGGCGGGTATGCAGAGCTCGAGACATCGGATCGCCGCGATCATCGTCGCCGCGGCGGCGGCGCTGGCGCTGGGCGTCGGGACCTCGGCGGCGAAGGACACCGTGGTGATCTACACCGCGCTCGAGAACGAGCAGATCACCGACTACATGAAGTTCGTCAACAAGTCCCTCCCCAACATCGAGGTGAAGATGCTGCGGTTCTCCACGGGTGACATCTCCGCCCGGTTCATGGCCGAGAAGGACAACATGCAGGCCGACGTCATCTGGGGCGTGGCGGCGACGAACATGCTCATCTTCAAGAACGCCGGGCTCCTCGAGCCCTACGCGCCCAAGGGCCTCGAGCGGATCCAGCCGCTCTTCCGGGACAAGGCGAACCCGCCCTCGTGGGTCGGCATCGACATCTACATGTCGGCGTTCTGCGTCAACACGGAGGTCGCGAAGAAGCACAATCTGCCCATGCCGACCGGGTGGGCCGACCTGACGAAGCCCGTGTACAAAGGCCACGTCGTGATGCCGAACCCCGCCAGCTCGGGCACCGGGTACCTCTCGGTCGCCTCGATCCTGCAGCGGATGGGGGAGGCGGAGGGCTGGAAGTACCTCGACGCCCTGCACAAGAACATGGCCGAGTACACCAAGTCCGGCTCGAAGCCGTGCAAGGACGCGGCGGCCGGCGAGCGGGGCATCGGCCTCTCGTTCGAGTACGTCGCCCAGGCCATGAAGAAGCAGGGGAGCCCCGTCGAGATGGTGATCCCGAAGGAGGGGGCGGGCTACGAGATGGAGGCGAACGCGCTCACGCGGAAGGCCCGGACCAACGCGGCGGCCAAGCAGTTCCTCGACTGGGCCATCTCGGACGAGGCCATGGGCGCCTACGCGAAGTACTGGGCCGCCGTCGCGGTGGCGGGCTTCCCGGTGCCCGAGGGGTTGCCCAAGGACATCAGCAAGGTCGTCTACCCGAACGACTTCGACTGGTCGGCCAAGAATCGCGACCGGATCCTGGCCGAGTGGCAGAAGCGGTACGCGAAGTAGAGTGAGGCGCGCCCGGCCCCCCGTCCGCGCCCGGCGGGCGGCGGGCCGGCGCGCGCCCCCCCGTCTATAGCGCATGGGGTCCCCGGAGGTCCGGCCGCCCGCGGTCGAGCTCGACGCCATCGCCAAGAAGTTTGGCCATGTGGTCGCGATCCTGAACGTCTCGCTCGCCGTCGGCGAGGGGGAGTTCGTGTGCTTCCTGGGACCGAGCGGCTGCGGCAAGACGACGCTCCTCCGGATCATCGCCGGGCTCGAGCGCCAGAACGCGGGCGCGGTCAGGATGGCGGGGCGTGACGTCTCCGCGCTGCCCCCGCCCGCCAGGAACTACGGCATCGTCTTCCAGTCCTACGCCCTCTTCCCGAACCTGACCGTCGCGCGGAACGTGGGCTACGGGCTCGAGACGCGCCGCGTTCCGCGCGCCCGCCGCGAGGCGCGCGTCGACGAGCTGCTCGACCTCGTCCACCTCCGGACCCACCGGCACCGCTATCCGGCCCAGCTCTCGGGCGGCGAGCAGCAGCGGGTGGCGCTGGCGCGGGCGCTGGCGCCCTCGCCCTCCCTCCTGCTGCTCGACGAGCCGCTCTCGGCGCTCGACGCGCGCGTCCGGCTCGCGCTGCGCCACGAGGTCAGGGCGCTCCAGCGCCGCCTCTCCATCACCACCATCATGGTGACCCATGACCAGGAGGAGGCGCTGACGATGGCCGACCGCATCGTGGTGATGAACCACGGCGTGGTGGAGCAGATCGGGACGCCGGTGGAGGTCTACACCGAGCCGTCGTCGCTCTTCGTCGCCCGGTTCGTCGGCCAGATGAACCTGATCCCGGCGACGGCCGACGCGCGGCCCGGGTGGGCCCGGGTGGGCTCGGCGGCGCTGCGCCACCGGCAGGGCCCCGCGCTGCCGCCGGGGACGCGCGTCGTCCTGGGCATCCGGCCCGAGGAGATCCTGATCGGTCCCGTCGCGCGGGACGACGAGAACCGGGTCGTCGCCCGCGTCTCGGCGATCCAGTTCCAGGGCGCCTTCAGCCGGCTCGCCCTCACGTTGCCCGGCGAGGGGCACACCACCCTCGAGTGCGACGTCGCCGTCAACGCGCTCGGCGAGCTCGGCGCGCGCGAGGGCGTGGAGCTGCCCCTGGTGCTCCGCTCCGAGGCCCTCCGCGTGTTCCGGGACGGAGGCTAGGGTGGCCGTCCTCCCGGCCGGGGGCGGCGCGACGGCGATCCCCGACCGCGCCGTGCGCCAGCGGTGGAGCGGCGAGGCGGTGGTGCGGTACGCCCTCGTGGGCCTCTTCGCCGGTTTCCTCTACCTGTTCGTCCTCTACCCGATGGGCCAGGTGCTCTGGCGCAGCGTGCAGAACAACACGGGCGAGTTCATCGGCCTCCGGAACTACGTCCGCTACTTCTCCACGCCCGCGATCGCCGCCTCGATCACGAACAGCCTCACCGTGTCGATCATCACGATGGTCATCACGGTCGCGCTCGCCTTCGTCTACGCGTACGCGCTCACCCGTACGGGGATGCGGTGGAAGGGGCTCTTCCGCGTCGTCGCGATGCTGCCGATCTTCGCGCCGTCCCTCGTGCAGGGCATCGGGTTCGTCTACGTCTTCGGGAACAACGGGATCTTCACGCGCCTGACCGACATCAACATCGGCGTGTACGGCGCCAAGGGCATCGTGATGGCCGAGCTGTACTACTGCTTCCCGCACGCGATGCTCATCCTGATCGCGGCGCTCATGGCGACGGACGCCCGGCTCTACGACGCCGCCGCGGCGCTGGGCGCCTCGCGGCTCAAGACCTTCCTGACCGTCACGCTGCCCTCGGTCAAGTACGGCCTGATGAGCGCCTGCTTCGTCGTCTTCACGCTCGTGATCACGGACTTCGGCGCGCCGAAGGTGATCGGCGGAAAGTACTCGGTGATGGCGACCGAGATCTACAATCAGGTCATCGGCCAGCAGAACTTCACGATGGGCGCGACGGTCTCTGTGGTGCTGCTCGTCCCCGCGTTCATCGCCTTCCTGGTCGACCGGGTGGTGCAGCGGCGCCAGTACGCGCTCATCAGCTCCTCCGCCAAGCCGCTCGAGCCCCGGCGCAACCCCCTCGTCGAGTGGAGTCTGTCTCTCTACTGCGCCGTCGTGGCGGTCTCGATCGTCACCATCTACGTGGTGATCCTGATAACCTCGCTCGTCGCGCGCTGGCCCTACAAGTTCGACTTCACCCTCAAGCACTACTCGTTCGACACCGTCGGCGGCTACACGCCCCTCCTGAACAGCGTCTGGGTCGCGCTCCTGACCGCGGTGGTCGGGACGGCGATCGCGTTCCTCGGCGCCTACCTCGTGGAGAAGTGCCGGACCGCGGCGAGCGGCCCCCTCTACATGCTCTCCGTGCTGCCGGTGTCGATCCCCGGCATGGTGCTGGGTCTGGCGTACATCTTCGCCTTCAACGCGCCGGGCTCCCCCCTGAACCGCTTCTACGGGACGCTCGCGATCCTCATCATCTCGAACCTGGTGCACTATTTCACCGTGCCGTTCCTCACGGCGACGACGTCCCTCAAGCAGATGGACGCGGAGTTCGAGAACGTCTCGGCGTCGATGGGCGTGCCGTTCTACACGACGTTCTGGCGCGTCACCGTGCCGATCGCGCTGCCCTCGATCATCGCGATCAGCATGTACTTCTTCCTCAACGCCATGGTGACGCTCTCGGCCGTCGTGTTCCTGGTCGCCCCCGGCACGGAGCTGGCGGCGGTCGCCGTGCTGCTCATGGACGACGCCGGCGACACCGCCCAGGCGGCGGCGATGTCGGTCCTGATCATCGCGGTCGGCCTCACCGTGCGGCTCGTTTACTGGGCGCTCATGCGCGGCGTGACCCGCCGGACCCAGGCCTGGACCCGGCCGGTCGCCGAATGAGCGCGCACGCCCGGGTCGTCGTCATCGGCGGCGGCGTCGCCGGGTGCAGCATCGCCTACCATCTCGCCTGCCACGGCTGGCGCGACATCCTGGTCCTCGACCGGGGCGAGCTGACCGGAGGCTCCACGTTCCACTCCGCGGGCCTGGTCGGCCAGCTCCGCTCCTCGGTGGCGCTGACCCGGATCAACATGGCGAGCGTCGACCTCTACGACCGCCTGGCGACGGACACCGGGCGGGACCCCGGATGGCGCAAGGTCGGGAGCCTCCGCCTCGCCTCGTCGGGGGAGCGCCTCCGCGAGCTCGAGCGCCAGGCCGGCTGGGCGCGGACGTTCGGCTTTCCGATGACGCTCCTCTCCGCGCGCGAGGCGTGCGATCGCTTCCCGCTCATGAGCCCCGAGGGGATCGAGGGCGCCCTCTACATGCCGACCGACGGCTACATCGATCCGGCCGGCCTGGCCGGGGCGCTCGCCGAGGGCGCGAGGGCGCGCGGCGTCAGGTTCCTGACCGGGGTCGGGGTGACCGGGATCACCGTCACGCGCGGCCGGGTCTCGGCGGTCGTGACGGCCGAGGGTCCGATCGCGTGCGAGATCGTCGTCAACGCCGCGGGGATCTGGGCCCACGAGGTCGGCGCCCTGGCCGGCGTGACCGTCCCCGTCGTCCCCATGGCGCACGAGTACCTCGTCACGAAGCCGATCGAGGGCGTCGAGCGCGGGTTCCCGACCATGCGCGACCCGGACCGACTCGTGTACTTCCGCGAGGAGGTCGGCGGGCTCCTGATGGGCGGCTACGAGCGGGACCCGGCGCCCTGGGGGCTCGACGGGATCCCCGGGGACTTCACCCACAGGCTCCTGGCGCCCGACTGGGAGCGGTTCCGGCCGCTGATGGAGAGCGCGATCACCCGGGTGCCGGCGCTCGCCGGGGCCGAAGTCGTCAGGCTCATCAACGGTCCGGAGGCGTTCACCCCCGACGGCGAGTTCATCCTCGGCGAGGCGCCCGGGGTGCGCGGCTTCTTCGTCGCGGCGGGGTTCTGCGCCCACGGGATCGCGGGCGCCGGTGGGGTCGGGGGGGTGATGGCCGAGTGGATCGTCGAGGGCCGGCCGTCGCTCGACCTCTGGCGGATGGACCTCCGGCGATTCGGCCCCCAGTACGCGGATCGCGCGCTCGCGTGCGGCCAGGCGACGGAGGTCTACTCGACCTACTACGACATCAAGCGATGAGGACGCGCCGATGAAGATCGAGACGCTGGCGGTCCGCGCCGGTCACCGGGTCGATCCCGCGACCGGCGCGGTGACGACTCCGATCCACCTCTCCACCACCTTCGAGCGTGATCCGGACGGCGGCTATCCGCGCGGCTACCTCTACAGCCGGAACGCGAGCCCGACCCGCGAGGCGCTCGAGCAGTGTCTCCGGGACCTCGAGGGCGGCATCGCGGCCGCGGCCTTTGCCTCCGGCTCGGCGGCCACGCTCGCCGTCTTCCAGGCCCTGGCCCCGGGCGATCACGTCGTCGCGCCGAGCGATGCCTATCACGGGACCCTTCGCCTGCTGCGCGAGGTCCTGGCCCCGTGGGGTCTCGAGACGACGTTCGTGGACATGACCGATCCCACACGCGTCGCCGCCGCCGTCGGGCCCCGAACCCGGCTCGTCTGGGTCGAGACGCCGTCGAACCCGCTGTGGAAGGTCGTCGACATCGCCGGTGTCGCGGCCCTCGCCCACGAGGCGGGCGCTCGCTGCGTCTGCGACAACACCGCCGCGACCCCGGTCCTCCAGCGCCCCTTCGAGCTCGGCGCCGACCTCGTCATGCACTCGACGACAAAATACCTCGGCGGGCACGGCGACGTCATGGGGGGGACCGTGATCACGCGGGTCGACGACGACTTCTTCCAGCGCGTCCGGAAGATCCAGGGCTCCGGCGGCGCGGTGCCGTCGCCGTTCGACTGCTGGCTCGTCCTCCGGGGGATCCAGACGCTGCCGTACCGGATGCGGGCCCACTCCGAGAACGCCCTCGCCGTCGCCACCTTCCTCGATCGTCACTCCGGGGTCGAGGCCGTCCACTATCCGGGTCTCCCACGTCACCCCGGCCACGCGCTCGCGGCCCGGCAGATGGCCCGCTTCGGCGGGATGGCGTCGTTCCAGGTGCGCGGCGGCCGGGAGCGCGCGATGGCCGTCGCCGCGCAGGTCCGGGTCTTCACGCGGGCCACGAGCTTCGGGGGCACCGCGAGCCTGATCGAGCACCGCGCCTCGATCGAGGGGGCCGGGACCCGGACGCCCGAGAATCTGCTGCGCCTGTCGGTCGGCCTCGAGCACGTCGACGACCTGGTCGAGGACCTGGCCCAGGCGCTCGGAGGCGCGCCATGACGCTCGAGGGACGGACGGCGCTGGTCACCGGCGGGGCCCGCGGTATCGGCCGGGCGATCGCCGAGCGGCTCCTCCGCGACGGCGCCCGGGTCGCCCTCGTCGACCGCGACCGGGCGGCCGTCGAGCCGGCGGCGGCGGCGCTCGGCCCGACGGCGCTGGCCATCGTCGCCGACGTCACGATCACGGAGGACGTCGAGCGCGCCGTCCAGGAGACGCGCGACCGCTGGGGGCGCCTGGACATCGTGGTCAACAACGCGGGCATCACCGGCCGGTCGTTCCCGATCGGGGAGCTGACGGACGACGACTGGCGGGAGGTCATCGCCTGCGACCTCACGAGCGTGTTCCTCGTCTGCCGCGCGGCGGTCCGTGTGATGCTGGCGCAGGGCGGCGGACGGATCGTCAACATCGCCTCGATCGCTGGCAAGGAGGGCAACCCGACCCTCGTGCCCTACTCCTCGGCGAAGGCGGGCGTGATCGGGCTCACCAAGGCGCTCGCCAAGGAGGTCGCCACCCGGGGCATCCTCGTGAACGCCGTCGCGCCGGCGGTGATCGAGACGGAGATGCTCCGGCAGATGACGAAGGAGACGGTCGATTACCTGATCGCGAAGATCCCGATGGGGCGCGTCGGGACGCCCGCGGAGGTGGCCGCGCTGGTCGCGTGGCTCGCCTCCGACGAGTGCTCGTTCTCGACCGGCGCGGTCTACGACCTCTCGGGCGGCCGCGCGACGTACTGAAGAATGGTCATCTTGGAGACCGACTCGGTGATCTCGCCGTCGGTCGCCAGGCGCACGGCCTCGGCGAAGGGGACGACCCTCCGCTCGATGAACTCGTCGGCGTCGGCGGGCAGGGGGTCGGCGGTGAGGCCGCGCGCGACGTAGCAGTACGCCACCTCGTCGAGATACGCGTTGGACGGGTGGAACCGCGTGAGGAAGGTCAGGCGCTCGGCGCGGTAGCCGCCCTCCTCGCGCAGCTCGCGCTGCGCCGCCACGAGAGGATCCTCGCCCTCGCCGGCGCCGCCACCCGGCAGCTCCCACGACAGCCCGCGGGCGAGGTGGCGGTACTGGCCGACCAGGAGGACGTGGGCGTCGTCCACGAACGGGAGCACGCCGACGGTGACGCCCACGGCGAGCACCGGGTAGACGACCTCCCGCCCGTCGGGCAGGCGCCACGTGTCCTCGCGGAGGACCAGGCGGCCCCGCGCATAGCGTGTGGACGAGCGGAGGGGCGTCCACGGGCGGCGCATCGGGGGAGGAGTATAGCAGGGCGCGTCGCGCCTGCCCCACGTTGACACGCGGAGAGCGCGGCCGGTATCGTAGTCGGCGTCATGTCGCGCGCCCGTCATGTCGACGCCCTCACGAAGAAGCTCCACAAGGCCATCGAGGTTTCGCTCGCCGCCACGGAGGCGGCGCGCGACGCGCTGCAGGAGATCCTCAAGCGGGGCGCCGACACCGCCATCTTCTTCAGCCGCGGCAAGGGACGGGAGATCGTCTCGCCCGAGCTGACGCGGGAGGACCGGGAGTTCCTCCGGGCCGTCTCCATCAGGCCCCCTCGCTAGGTCCGATGCGCGCCCTCTACCTCCTCGCCTGGGTCGTGCTCGCCGTGGTGGTGCTCCTGCCGCTCGTCCGCCGGTGGTGGCCCGCCGCGCCCCGCGCGGCGGCGCGGAGCCTGGACGAGCTGGTCAAGGACCCGGTGTGCCAGACCTACGTCGTCCGGTCGCGCGCGCTCAGCCGCCAGGACGCGGGTCAGACGCGCTACTTCTGCAGCGCCGAGTGCGCCGGCCGCTGGGCCGCCGGCGTGGGCCGCTGAGCGCTGGATGGGATCACCCGCCAGGTGAGGGTCGCCCGCGGCCGAGGGGCCCGGCGCCACGCCGATCCCTACCGCGACGTCGACGCGCAGCCCGACGGCGCGCGCTTCATCGAGGCCCTCGAGACCCGCGGCGGGACGCCGACCCAGGCGATCCTCCGCCGGCGATTCCTCCGCTTCGTGCCGGTGAGATCCGGCGACAGGGTCCTCGAGGTCGGCTGCGGCACCGGCGTCGTCGTGCGCGACCTGGCGGGTCTCGTCGGCGCCCGGGGTCGGGTCGTCGGCGTCGACCGGAGCCGGCTCCTGCTGCGCGCGGCGCGGAGGCTCTGCCGGGCCCGGCCTCGTGCCGGACGGATCACGCTCCGCGTGGCGGACGGCGCGCGCCTGCCCTGGCGCGCGGGTCGCTTCGACGCGACGCTCGCGATCACGGTGCTGCTCCACGTCTCGGACCCCATGGCGGTGGTCGCGGAGATGGCGCGCGTGACGCGGCCGGGCGGGCGCGTCGGGGTCCAGGACCAGGACTTCGGCACGGTCGCGGTCGAGCATCCCGACCCCGAGTTGACCGCGCGCATTTTTACCGGTGTCGAGAACCGCATCTACGAAAACCGGTTCAGCGGCCGGCGGCTGCCGGGGCTCCTGCGCGCGGCCGGCCTCGGCGGTGTCCGGCTGCGCACGGACGTCTACCAGGACACGCGACTCGAGCCGTACACGAAGAGCTTCCTCGAGCGCAGGGCGGAGAACGCGGTCCGCTTCGGCATCGTGGACGGCCGGACGGCCCAGCGCTGGCTCGACGGCTTCACGGCCCTCGTCGCCGCCGGAAGTTTCGTCCTGACGATGAACTACTACGGCGCCGTCGGCGTGAAGCCGGCGTGAGGGGCTGAGCCGGTGACGCTCGCCTGGCGCCGTCGCGCCGCCGGGGCGGCCCTCCTCGCCGCGCTCGCCTCGGCGGGCCCCGTCGCCGCGGCGGCCGCGGAGCCGCGGGCGGTCGTCTTCGACGGCGCCGCCGCCCTGCGCCACGTCGAGCGGCTCGTCGCGATCGGTCCCCGCCCGGCCGGCTCTCCCGCATCGGGCCAGGCGCGGAAGTACATCGCCGAGGAGCTCAGGCGGGTCGGCGCCCGGGTGGAGGTGCAGTCCTTCGACGCCGAGACGCCGCACGGACGGCTCGCCATGGCCAACGTCGTCGGCGTCCTGCCGGGTCGCCGCGCCGAGGCGATCCTGATCGGCGGCCACTACGACACCAAGTGGTTTCGCGACGTGCGCTTCGTCGGGGCGAACGACGGCGGCTCGAGCGGGGGCTTCCTCCTGGAGCTGGCGCGGCGGCTCGCGGCGGGCCCGCGCGAGTACACGTACTGGATCGTCTTCTTCGACGGCGAGGAGGCGCGGGAGACGTGGACCGCGCGCGACAGCCTCTACGGCTCGCGCCGAATGGCGGGCGAGCTCCAGCGGACGAACCGGCTGCCGCGCGCCGTGATCGTCGTGGACATGATCGGCGACCGGCACTTGAACATCCGCCCGGAGGCCCTCTCGACGGCATGGCTCACGGAGGCGATCTGGGCCAGCGCGCGGCGGCTCGGGTACCAGGCCCACTTCCTTCCGGACCCCCAGGTCGTCGAGGACGATCACGCGCCGTTCCTGCGCGCGGGCGTGCCCGCGACGCTCCTCATCGATTTCGACTACCCGCCGTGGCACACGGCGGACGATACGCTCGATCAGGTGTCGGCCCGGAGTCTCCAGATCGTCGGCGAGGTGCTGCTCCAGGCGCTCCCGGCGATCGAGGAGCGGCTCGGGGCCTCCGGGGGAGGAACGCGCCGATGACCACTCCGACCGACGACGACCGGGTATAATCCGCCATGCCCCGCGTGCGCGAGATCGACGATCCCGGCGACGATCCCATCCTGCGCGAGACGTTCGAGAAGGAGCGGGAAGCCTTCGGCTTCCTCCTGAACACGACCAAGGTCCAGGCCCACTGCCCCGGGATCATGAAGGCGGCGAAGGCGCTCTCCGCGGCGGTGGAGGGCTCGGGGCTCCTCCCGCCCCAGCTCCTGGCCCTCGTGTACCTGCGCGTCGCGCTGATCAACGGGTGTCCCTTCTGAATCGACATCAACGCATCCCGTGGGATGCACGCGGGCGCGTCGGAGGAGAAGATCCGCCAGGTGCCGTCGGCGGCGACGAGCGACCTCTTCTCGGAGAGAGAGCGGGTCGCCCTCGCGTGGGCCGAGGCGATGACCGTCACGGGGCGCCGGGTCATGGACGAGCTGTTCGCCCGTGCGCGGGCGCACTTCTCCGAGGCGGAGCTCGTCGAGCTGACCGCGGCCGCCGCGCTCGAGAACTTCCGGAGCAAGTTCAACACGGCGCTGGGCATCGAGGCGCAGGGGTTCTGCGTCCTCAAGTAGTTAGCGAGCACTGACCGGCCAAGAATGCGACTAAGACGATCCCCATCCTCTTTCCGGAGTTGAGCATGAAGCGCTTCGAACTCCTCAAGGAATCCCTGCCCGGGCTTTCTCGGGTGGCTGTCCTCTGGAATGGGGCCAATCCGGCCAAAGTCGCTGACTGGAGCGTCACCCACTTCGGGGTAGGGGCGCTGGACCGCCACGTATGTGGCTAAGGGGGAGGGAGACAGCAAGATGGCTACCGTTGAGCCGCGACGACCGCTGCAGCCGGGCGAGCCAGCACCGGACTTCACGTTGCTCGCCGCGAACCGAGATGGGCTCGTGTCGTTGGCCGACTACCGTGGGCGAACTCCGCTCCTGCTTGCTCTATACCGCGGACTCTACTGACCATTCTGTCGGCGGCACGTTGTGCTGCTAGGGACGACAGCCAAGAAACTTCAGGATGTCGGAGTCCAGACGCTGGCGATCGTAGCCTCGAAGGCGGAGCGAGCGCGCTTTTTCTTCCGCTTTCGCCCCGTAAGCTGCCTGGTAGGCGCTGACCCCGACCTCATCACGCACCGTGCCTATGGGGTGTCGCAGAGTCCAGTGACGCCTGAGATCTGGCAGGCGGTTCTGTCTGCCTACGGTAATCTCGCACGCGAGCTGCAACTCCAGGTGCCGGAAAGCGAGGCCAGAGACGCCGTCGACCGGCTGGATGGCTTCAAGGTGACCGAGAGCGAGAAGGCAGAATTTCAGCGGCACCAAATCCAGTTCACTGGACAATTCCTGGTGGACCGGGACGGGATTGTCCGTTGGACCAACATCGAGTGCGCCCAGGACGGCCTGGCGAGCATCGATAAGTTCCCCACCGACGAGGAGCTACTGGCAGCGGCACGGGCGCTATCGAAGTGAGCGTGAGCGGCCGGCCTCAATTCGGACTGATCGTCAGCATGCGCTGCCTGCATTCGCCGGGCGTCCGCTCCCACGTGGGGAAGGTCGCCTATTCAGGATTACCGATCTATGTGTTCACCATGCTGATCCCGCTGTTCACGTTGCGCCGGTCTGGCGCAGGGCTTCTGCGTCCTCCCCCGGTGACGCCCGCCCGGCCCTCCGCCCCGGCGCGCCGGCCCTCCGCCTGACGGCGTGCGCGTCGCCGCGCTCCGCGGGCCGTACCTGCTGCCCGTCGCCCTGTTCTTCGGCACGTTCGCCTGGTCGTTCGTGTACGTGAGCCTGCCCTTCCACATCCAGCGCATGAGCCGGGCGGACGCCGTCACCACGCTCCAGTGGACCGGCTGGATCCTCGGGATCACGCCGCTCGTCACGGTCCTCACGGCGCCCGTGTGGGGCCGCTACGCCGGGCGGGGGAATCCGAAGGGCTGGTACGTGCTGGTCGAGGTGCTACAGGCGATCGCGTTCGTCGGCATGGCGCTCGCGCGCACGCTCCCGGAGCTGCTCCTCGCTCGCTTCGTGCTCGGCTTCATGGGGGCCGCGTCGACCTTCGCGTTCATCATCGCCGGGCGCGCGGCCGATCCGGCCGAGGTGCGCCGCCAGGTCGCGGCGGTGCAGTCGGCCATGACGGTGGGCCAGGTCCTGGGGCCGCTCGCCGGTGCGATCGCGGCGGCGCAGATCGGATTTCGCCCCTCGTTCATCCTCGGGAGCCTGATCCTCTTCGGCTGCGCGAGCCTCGTGCGCTGGGGCGTCCCGTCGCCCGTGGGCCCCGCGGCCGCGCGCGCCGTCGAGCGGCGCACGCGCTGGCGTGACGTGGCCGCGACCGCCCTGGTCGTGCTCGCCGGGTCGACCCAGGTGTTCTTCCTGGCCGCCATCCTGCCGCAGATCCTCCCGGACCTCGGCGTCGCGGCCGGAAAGACGCTCGAGATGGGCGGCTTCCTGCTCTTCGCGTCCGGCGTCGCCGCGGCCGTCGGCGCCATGGCCACCCCGCGCCTGGGCGAGGTGTTCTCCGAGCGGCGGCTCGTCGCGACGCTCCTCGTCACCTCGTCCCTCTTCCTCGCCGCGCTCGCCGCCGTCTCCTCGGTGTGGGTCTACGGGGTGGTACGGTTCCTCCAGGTCCTGTCGATCGCGCCCGTGTTCCCGCTCGTGGTGGCGCGGATCGCGCAGAACGCGAGCGGCGAGGCGATCGGCGTCGTCAACTCGGCGCGGATCGGCGCGGCCTTCGTGGGGCCGGTCGTGGCGACCTCGCTCCTCGCCTGGACGTCGCCGCTGGTCCTCTACGTGGGGCTCGGGCTCCTCGGCGTCGCCTGCGTCCCGCTCGCGGCGGTGCGGGAGCGCGCGCTGCCCCGGGGGACCGCGTGAGCCGCCCGCTCGTCGACGTCCGTCTGGACGGGCTCGCCACCGACGCGGGCCCACCGCCCCACCTCCAGGACATCTCCGTCCATGTGCGCTACGGCGAGTTCTTCACGTTCCTCGGGCCGCCGCACTCGGGGAAGACGGCCATCTTACGATCGATCGCCGGCTTCATGCCGCTCGCCGGGGGCCGGGTGATCGTGGACGCCGAGGACGTGAGCGCACGCCCACCCGCCAACCGTGGCATGGGGTACGTGTTCCAGGAGGGGGCGCTCTGGCCGCACCTCTCCGTGCGGGCCCACGTCGCGTTCGGGCTCCGGCGGCAGGGCCTCGCGGGGGCCGACCTGGCCACGCGCCTCGAGACCGTCCTGGGGCGGCTCGGTCTGACCGACGTCCGCGACCGCCGGCCCGCGGATCTCACGCTCGACGAGCGGCGCCGGCTGGCCCTCGCGCGCGCCCTCGCGGTCGAGCCCCGCGTGCTGCTGCTGGACGAGCCGCTGGCCCACCTCGAGCCGATCGCCCGGACGACGCTCCGGCTGGAGCTGGCGAGGCTCCACCGCGATCTCGCCGTGACGACCATCCACGCGACCCGCGACGCCGCCGACGCGCTCGCGCTGTCGGATCGCCTCTCGGTGATCAGCGGGGGCCGGGTGCTCCAGATCGGCGAGCCCGCGGAGCTCTACCAGCGGCCCGCGAGTCGTGCGGTCGCCGAGGCCCTCGGGCCCGCGACCTTCCTCCCCGTGCGGGTCGTCGAGGTCCGGGACCTCGGCGTGGTCGTGGAGACGGAGCACGGCGATCAGGTGCCGGTGGCCGGCATCGGGACCTTCCGCGAGGCCGACCGGGGCCTGCTCGTGCTCCGGCCCGAGGCGCTCTCGCTGACGGAGGCCGCGCAGGCCCGGGGCCCGGGCATCCCGGGGCGCGTCACGCTCCGCGTCTTCGAGGGCGCCCGCTATCTCTACGAGATCGACATCGGCGCGGACGTCCCGGTGCGCGTCGAGCTGCCGGCCGCCGGGGAGGGCCGGATCTTCCGCCTCGGCGACCGGGTGCGCCTGGAGGTCTCGAGCGAGACGGTCGTCCTCGTGCGGGACGAGGCGTAGGCGGGCGGGCTAGAGCCTGTAGGTCTTGTCCTGCTCGAGGAGCATCACCCGGCCGTCGCCGATCCGGGCGAGCTCCTCCGCGGTCTCCTCGGCGAACTGCGGCTTCACGTGGTAGATCCAGACGGGGAGGTCGGCCGGGAGCTTGGCGAGCTCGCGGCGGAGCAGCTCGGGCGTCAGGTGGCGGGCGACCTCCGCCAGCCGGTGGAGCCGGTTCGGGAAAGCGCACTCGAGGACGATGGCCCTGAGGCCCCGGAGGCCCCGCGCCGCCGTCCACAGCTCGTCGGTCGGACCCGTGTCGCCCGAGTAGACGAAGCCCGTGGTGCCGTCGTGGACGATGAAGCCGACCGTCGGGACGGTGTGGTTCACGCGGATCGGCGTGACCCAGAGGTCCCCCAGCCGCTGCTCGGCGTCGGCCACGAGCGTCCGGTACCGGACGACCGCGGCCCCGGGGCTCGGGATCCGCGCGAAGTCCGGCCAGAGAGCGTCGTTGAACACGCCGCCGCGCAGGGTCTCGACGACGGGCTCGATGCTCGCGATCGTCACCGGCCGGGTCGCGTCGACCAACGCGAGGGTCTCCGCGAGGTAGGCGAGGCCGGCGATGTGGTCCAGGTGGGCGTGCGACACGATCGCGTGCTCGACGTCGAGCTGCTCGGCGACCGTCAGGGCGCCGGTCACCGTCCCGCCATCGATCAGGATCCGCTCGTCAAGGAGGAAGGCCGCCGGGCGCTGCCCCAGTCCCACGGCCCCGAAGGCGCCCAGCACGCGCAGCTTCATTATTGCGGGATACTAGCATACATTGACACATGATGACCCTGCCCTGGCGGCGCGTCAGCGAGTACGGGCGGAAGCTCCTCGGGGGGATCGGCGCTGCGATCGTGATCGTGACGCTGGTCCTCCTGGGCTCGCTCGAAACGATGGAGCTGGCCTCGCTCAGCCTCCTCTTCGAGGTGCGCGGGCCCCGCGCGCCGCAGGCGCCGATCGTCATCGTGACGATCGACGAGGACTCCTTCGACGAGCTCGACCTCCCGTGGCCGTTCCCGCGCGCACTCCACGGGCAGCTCATCGAGCTGATCCGGGCCGGGAACCCGCTCGTGATCGGCATCGACCTGATCTTTCCCGAGCCCTCGGCGCGCGGGCCAGGGGACGACGAGGCACTCGGCGGGGCCGTCGCCCGCGCCGGGAACGTGGTGCTCGGCGCCGCGCGGACCGTCGTCTCCGAGTCCTTCTACACGAAGGTCGATCTGAACGTGCCGCTGCCGGTGATCCGTCGGGGCGCGGCCGGCGTGGCGCCCGTGAACCTCCTCGTCGACTACGACGGCCATGTCCGCCGGGCGCCGCCGCGCCTGCAGGTCGGCGAGGAGGCGATGCTGGGCTTCGACGCGCAGCTCCACCGCCTGGCGACCGCGGCGGGGCTGCCGGGGGCGCCGCTCCCCGCGGCGAAGGACATCCTCATCAACTACCGGGGCGGCCCGCGGACCTACCCCTGGGTTCCGTATCACCGCGTGGTGCAGGGCGAGGTTCCGCCGGAGGCGTTCGCCGGGAAGATCGTGCTGGTGGGCCCGACGAGCCCGGTGCTCCACGACGTCTTCTCGACGCCGTTCGCGCGCGGGGGGGACATGCCCGGCGTCGAGATCCACGCGAACGTCCTCGAGACCTACCTGCGCGGGAACCCGGTGCGGGAGATCCCGCCGTGGGTCTCGACGACCGTCGCGGTGATCGCCGGGCTCGTGGGGGCCTGGCTCGTCGTCCAGCTCCACGCGTTCCGGGCGCTCCTGGCCGCGGTCCTGCTCTGGGTCGCGCTGACCGCGGGGGCCTATGCCGGCTTCGCCCTGTGGGACGTCTGGATGCGGGGCATGGCGGGCACCCTGGCGCTCGTCCTCGGGTACGGCGCCACGGTCGTCGAGAACTTCATCCGCGAGCAGCGCGAGAAGCGCCGGCTGTCGCAGTTCTTCTCGCCCTCCGTGCTCCGCGAGGTGGTCCGCCACCGGGAAGGCGTGAGCCTCGGCTCGACCCGGCGGATCCTGACGGTCCTCTTCTCCGACATCCGGGGATTCACGTCGATCTCGGAACGGCTGCAGCCCGAAGAGGTCGCGGAGATGCTGGGCGAGTACCTGACCGAGATGACCGAGATCGTGTTCCGTCACGGCGGCACCGTCGACAAGTACATCGGCGACTGCGTCATGGCGCTGTACAACGTGCCCTTCGAGGATCCCGAGCACGCGAAGAACGCCGTCCGCACGGGCCTCGAGTTCCAGGAGCGGACGCTCGCCGTGTCGGCGCGCTGGGAGGCGAAGCTCGGCATCAAGATCCGGAACGGCGTCGGGATCAACACGGGAGAGGCGGTGGTGGGGACCCTGGGGTCGCGCCAGCGCCTGGAGTACACGGCGATCGGCGATACCGTGAACCTGGCCGCGCGCCTGGAGAGCATCACCAAGGACTACGGCACCTCGATCATCATCAGCGAGTTCACCTGGGAGTACGTGAGGAACGATTTCATGACCCGTGAGCTGGGCGAGGTCACGGTGAAGGGGAAGACCCGCCCGGTGAAGATCTACGCCGTGCTGCCCGGGAACATCCGGAAGTACCCGCGCGCCTCGCTCGACGCCGCGGCGACGGTGACGGTCCTCGGCGGGGGACGGGCGTGTGCGGTCCGCACCCGCGACATCAGCGAGGGCGGGGTGGCCCTCCTCGGCGTTCCGGACGACCTCCCGATCGGCTCCAAGGTCGAGATGCGCTGCGAGGGGGGCGAGCTGCCGAACCCGGTCGTGGCGGAAGGGACGATCGTCTGGCGGCGCGGCGACCTCGCCGGGCTCGCGTTCACCTCGCTCGAGCCCGACGCGGCGCCGGTGGTGGTCGAGTACGTCTCGACGCACACGCCGGGCGAGCCCCGGGCAGGGACATGAGCACGAAGGACTTCGATTTCCCGACGATGGCCCGCGCCCTGATCATCGGCGACCGGGACACCGTGGCGCGGAAGACCCGCGAGGGGCTCGAGCGCTCGATGGATCCGAAGGAGCTGATCTTCAAGGGGCTGATCCCGGGCATGGACGTCGTCGGCGAGAAATTCCGCCGCAACGAGTACTACGTGCCGCAGGTGCTCCTGTCGGCGCGCGCGATGTACGCCGGGCTCGACTTCCTGAAGCCCCTGATCACGGCGTCGGCGCTGGGGGACGAGTACCTGGGCGTGGTCGTCATCGGGACCGCCCAGGGGGATCTCCACGACATCGGCAA
>JACQWC010000130.1 GCA_016209635.1 Candidatus Rokuibacteriota bacterium
ACCAGGTAGCGGGCGGCCGCCTCCGGCCGGAGCGCCTCGCCGCAGGAGAAGATGTCGACGGCCGCGTACCGGTACTCCGGCCAGGTGTGGACCGAAAGGTGGGATTCGGCGATCACCACCACTCCGCTGATGCCGAACGGGTTGAACTCATGGAAGACGACGTCGACGATCGTGGCCTGGGCCCGCTTCGCGGCTTCGACCAGGGCGCCCTTCACGGCTTCGAGGTTGTTGATGGCGTCGGGATCGCAATCGAACAACTCCAGAAGCAGATGTCGTCCCAGCGCGTTCAATCCACTGGCCCTCCTTTGTCCGTTCCGGCCATCTACCGCACCTCTCCTGCGACGCGTGTGCTCTGACGTCGCCGTTAACGGAGCGAAAAACTTCTCCGGCACGAAACTTGATTCACTGTAGGGGCCGGTGTGGGCGATTGCAAGAAAAAAACGCGGTTTGCGGCGAACTTCCCGCCGCCGCCGAGGCAAATTTTCGCTTGCATTCGCTCGTCGGGCCGGTAGAGTGGCGGAAGAATTCCCGCCGGCGCGCGCCGGCACCGCGATGGGAGGCGAGAAGGAGGCGCGAATGACCAGGACGGTCACGATGGCGGCGGCGACCGCCGGGCACGCCGAGGGCGGGACGCATCTCAACGCCTTCGACAACGCGCTGCTCGCGGCGGGCATCGGCAACGTCAACCTCATCAAGGTCTCCAGCATCATCCCTCCCGAGGTGTCCGTGGTCGAGCTCCCCAAGATCAAGCCGGGCGCCCTCGTCCCCACGGCCTGGGCGGAGGCGACCAGCGACGTCCCGGGCGAGACCATCGCCGCGGCGGTGGGCTATGCCCTGCCGGACGACCCCACGAAGCCCGGGGTCATCATGGAATTCCACGGCCGGTCGACGCGGGCGGACGCCGAGCGGGCGATCCGCGCCATGCTGGACGAGGCGTTCCGGGTGCGTGGTGAGGCGATCCGCGAGATGCGCGTCTTCGCCGCCGAGCACACCGTCGAGCGCATCGGGTGCGCCGTGGCGGCCGTCACCCTGCTCGCGGAAGAGGATCTGGTCTAGCCCGGGCAGCGACTCCGGGGGTCGGGCATGCGGGAGGTTTCGCCCCGGTTCATCGCCTGCCACCGGCCTCTCTCCGACGCCCGGATCGTCCTCTACGGCGTCCCGTTCGAGGGGCGCGTCAATCTCCGGAAGGGCGCCGACGGCGGCCCCCGAGAGCTCCGGATCGCCTCCGACTCCATCGAGACCTACTCGCCGGCCCTCCGCCGGGACCTCGAAGACCTTCCCCTGGCCGACATCGGCGATTGCGTCCTGCCGGACGGCGTCCCGCCCCGGGAGCAGCTCGACGCCGCCCGCGACGAGATCCTGGCCTGGTGGCGCCCCGGGCTCCGCCCGTTCATGCTCGGCGGGGACCACACGGCGACGGTGGCCGTGATCGAGGCCCTGGCGCCCGCCTTCCCCGATCTCCGCATCCTCCAGCTCGACGCCCATCCCGACACGCGAGAGGAGTTCCTCGGCGAGCGCTACAGCTACGCCTCTGCCATGGCGCGGGTGATGGAGGTCGTGCCCGCCGGGCGCGTTTACCAGGTGGGGATGCGGACCGGCTCGCGCGAGGAGTGGGAGCGGGCCCGGCCGCACTTCCACCCGGCGCTCGCCGGCCACCCGCTCGACGTGGTCCGCCGACTCGTGCCGGAGCTCGGAGGCCACCCGCTCTACGTGACCATCGACGTCGACGTCCTCGACCCGTCCGAAGCCCCGGGCACGGGCTCGCCCGAGCCCGGCGGCCTCCGGGTGCCCGAGCTGGTCGAGATCGTCCGGGCGCTCGCCCCGTGCCGGGTGATCGGCGGGGACCTGGTGGAAGTCGCCCAGGCGTGGGATCCGACGGGACGGACGGGGATCGCGGCCTCCTGGGTGATCCGCGAGGCGCTCCTCGCCTGGTGGGGTGACCTCCGGTGACGGCGCAGTACGGGGCGCCGCGGTTTTACGAGATCGCCTTCGACATGAACCGGAAGGGCGAGGTCGATTTTCTCGTCCACTGCTTCCGCCGGTACGCGCGGCGCCCGGTCCGGCGTGTCCTCGACCTCGCGTGCGGGACCGGGCCACACCTCTGCCGGCTGGCGGAGCGCGGGTACGCGGTGACGGGCCTCGACCTCTCGCCCCGGAACATCACATTCCTCCGCGAGCGGCTCGCGGCGAAGGGGTACCGGGGCCGCCTCCTGGTGGGCGACATGACGGACTTCCGTCTGGGACGGCCGGTCGACGCGGCGATCTGCATGCAGGACTCCCAGGGGCACCTCCTCACGAACGAGCAGCTCCTCGCCCACCTCCGGTGCGTCGCCCGCGCGCTCAAGCGGGGCGGCCTCTACGTCTTCGACCGGTACATGGCCTCCTCCTGGACCAACCCCGCGCGGAGCTGGTCCTGGTCGCGACGACGCGGCCGGCTGATCGTCCGCGCCTCCTTCTCGGCGCTGAACGACGTCGACCCGGTCACCCAGATCTTCCGGGAGCGGTTGACGCTCGAGGGGGTCGAGAACGGCGGTCGCCGCGTCTACCGCCAGAGCCATCTCTCTCGGATGGTCTTCCCCCAGGAGCTCCGGGCGCTCGTCGCGCTCGCCGGCGGGTTCGAGTTCGTCCAGTGGTTCTTCGGGTTCAAGCCGCATCAGGTGCTCGAGCGCTCCAGGCACCCGCTCCTCATGGTCGTGGTCCTGCGCAAGCGCTGAGCACCACCGGGCCCGTGCTGAGGCTCAGGCGGGGACGCGAGTCACGGGCGCGCGTCCATCCCTGGATCTTCGAGGGCGATGTCGCCCAGGTGAGCGACGTCGAGCCCGGCGGCGCCGTGACGGTCGTCGACGCCGCGGGGCGCTTCGTCGGGCGCGGCTTCTACAATCCACGGCCGGCGCTCTGCTGCCGGATCGCGACCCGCGTGGACGAGCCCCTCGACGCGGGCTTCTTCCGCCGCCGGGTCGAGGCTGCCCTCGCCCGCCGGGCCCGCGGGGGCGAAGTGCCCGGGCTCGCCCGGCTGGTCTGGAGCGAGGCCGACGGACTCCCCGGCCTGGTCGTCGACCGGTACGGCGCGGTCCTCGTCGTCCAGTGCCTGACGCTCGGGATGGCGCGCGCGCGGGCCGAGGTCGCCGGCGCCCTCCGGTCCTTCCTGGGGCCGCTCCCGGTCGCGAGCATGGACGAGGCGACGCCCGCGCGGCTCGAGGGATTCGAGCCCGCGCGCGGCTGGCTCGACGAGCCCGGGCCGGAGACGGTGATCGTCGAGGAAGGTGGGGTCAGGCTCGGGGTGCGCCCCGGCACCGGACAGAAGACCGGTCTCTACCTCGACCAGCGAGAGAACCGCGCGCGGGTGGGCGGACTCGCCCGCGGGCGTCAGGTGCTCGACGCGTTCTCCTATACCGCGGGCTTCGCCTGCCACGCGCTCCGGGCGGGCGCGGAGCGGGCGCTCTGCATCGAGTCGTCGTCCGAGGCCGTCGCCGGGGCCCGGGAGAACCTGGCGCTGAACGGCGTGGCCGAGCGCGCCCAGATCACCCAGGCGAACGCGTTCGACGAGCTCCGGCGCCTCGCGCGCAGCCGGGCTCGGTTCGGGCTCATCGTGCTCGACCCGCCCCCCTTCACCCGCGGACGCGGGGCGCGCGAGGCGGCCGCGCGGGGCTACAAGGAGATCAACCTCCGGGCGATGCGCCTCCTCGAGCCCCAGGGGATCCTCGCGACCTTCTCGTGCTCCCACCACGTCTCGGGGGAAGCCTTCGAGGAGATCTGCCGGGACGCCGCGGTCGACTCCGGCATGAGCCTCCGCGTCCTCGAGCATCTGACCCAGGCGAGCGACCACCCGGTGCTCCTCACCGTCCCCGAAACCCACTACCTCAAGGGATTGCTCCTCGAAGCCGTGTGACCGGAGCGGGTTTCGCGGCCGCCTGTGAAACATGTTACTCTTGCGCCGTGAAGACCATCACCGTGCGAGATTTGCGCCAGCGCTGGCCGAGAGCCGAGGCGTTGCTCGAGCGCGAGAAGGAGATCATCGTCACCCGCGACGGGAAGCCGGTCGCCAAGCTCGTGCGCGTCCGCGAGGTCGAGCCGGTCCGCAAGCGCTTCGACCCCCGAGGGCATGCCCGGTGGCAGGCCAGGGTGAGTGGGCGGCGAACCGTCCGCTGGGTGGAGGAGTTCCTCATCGCCGACCGCCAGGCTCGCGAGGTCGGCGCTTCGCGTGCTGTACATCGACAGTAGCGCGCTGCTCAAGCTCCTCTGGCAAGAGCCGGAGAGCGCCGCGGTACGCGACCACGTGGCGAGCGAGGATCTCGTCATCGTCTCCTCGCTGGCGGAACTGGAGACCCACGTCCAGCTGACGGCGGCCTGGCTCGCGGGCCGATACGGGAAGGCCGGGCGGGAACGCTTTCGTGCCAAGCTCGCAGAGTTCCGGACCACCGACCCGTTTCGATTTCGCCCGCTCCCCGGCAGCGTGTTCGAGACGGCCTTGCGGCAACAGGCAGGCGCCGGCCGGACTCACTGCCGCACGCTCGACCGGCTTCACCTGGCCGCCATGACCGAACTCGACGTTGCCCGCCTGATGACCCACGATGCCGTTCAAGCTCGGGCGGCGCGGGCTCTGGGGTTCGAGGTGGTGAGTCCGGGGCGCCGGGCCGGACCCCGGAATTGAGGCTCCGATCCCCCTAGCCTGGCGGGGGTTCTACGTCACCAGCGGCGCGTCTCGCCGTGCTTGAGGGTCCAGATACGGTCGGGGTCGAGGCCGAGCCGGCGCGCCCCGGCCTCGAGGCGTCGCGGCGGCTCGTCCACGGGCTCCTCGGCCAGATCGAAGGTCCCCCAGTGGATCCCGACGAACCGCTCCGCGCGGACGTCGGCGAAGACGCGCAGCGCCTCCTCGGGCGTGGTATGGGTCAGCCGCATGATGGCGGCCGGCGCGTAGGCGCCGATCGAGATCGCCGCCAGGTCGAACGGTCCGAGGCGGGCCCCGATCTCCTTGAAGACCGGGTAGTAGCCCGTGTCGCCCGCGAAGAAGAGCCGCTTCCGGGCGCCGGCAACGGCCCACCCGCTCCAGAGCCGCCGGTTCGTCTCCCACGGCGTCCGGCCCGAGAAGTGCTGGGCGGGCACCGACGTCAGGGTGAGGCCCCGCGCCGACCGGCTCTCCCACCAGTCCAGCTCGACGACGTCGGTGATGCCCAGCTCGGCGAACCAGGCACGCAAGCCCAGGGGGACGAAGAACCGCGGCCGGTGCGTCTCGGCGAGCCGCCTCACGGTCGCGACGTCCAGGTGGTCGTAGTGGTCGTGGGAGATGAGGACGACGTGGATCGGTGGCAGGTCCTCGAACGCGAGCCCCGGGGGCGTCACGCGGCGCGGGCCGGCGAAGAACAGCGGGCTGGCGCGGTTCGACCAGTGCGGGTCGGTGAGGAGGTTCACCCCGTCGAGCTGGACGAGGAGGGTCGCGTGGCCCACCCACGTCACGGTGGCCTCGCTCCGGTTCTCGCGGAGGGCCTGCCCGTCGTTCTGGACGCGGGGAAGGTTCGCGACCTGCGGGCTCACCGTGGTCGACCAGACCCGCGCGACGAAGAATTTCGTCCGGGTCCACCAGTCCGGCCGGGCGAAATCGGGATTGGTGTTGGCGAACCCGCCCACGCGATGGTGGGCCGGCGCGCCGGGCTTCGGGGGACCGACGCCGGCGCACGCGGCGCAGAGGACGGCCGCGAGGAGGGCCGCCAGGCCCGCGCGAGGTCCCCGGGGAACGATCAAGCGGGGGGCTGTCCCAGCGGCAACTCGACGACGAACGCCGCCCCGCCCTCGGGCCGGTTCTCCGCGCGGAGACGGCCCCCGTGCTCGGCGATGATCCCGTAGGAGACCGAGAGGCCGAGCCCGCTCCCCTCCCCGGGCGGCTTCGTCGTGAAGAACGGATCGAACATGCGCGGAAGAACCTCGGGCGCGATCCCCGGCCCCGTGTCGAGGACCTCGATGCACGCGGCGCCGTCCGCCGCCCGGACGCGGACCGTCAGCACGCGCTCGCCCGGGTGGTTCGCCATCGCCTGGTGCGCGTTCTGAACGAGGTTCAGCAGGACCTGCTGGATCTGGTTCTCGTCGGCCCACACCGGGGGGCAGGCGCCGAACTCGGTGACCGCGCGCACCTTGTCCTGCTGGAGCTGGTAGCCCTTCAGCTCGAGCACCCGGCGGGCCTGGTCGGGGAGCGAGCAGAGCCGGCGCTCGGGCGGGTAACGCCGCGCGAACAGGAGCAGGTTCTGGACGATCCGCGCGGCGCGCGACGCCTCCTCGGCGACGAGCTGGAGGCGATCGTGGACGTTCGCCGCGAGGTCCGGGTAGGTCAGGAGGAGGTGGGCCTGGCCGAGAATCGTCGTGAGCGGGTTGTTGATCTCGTGCGCGACCCCCGACGCCAGCTCGCCAACCGCCGAGAGCTTCTCCGCGTGGATGAGCTGCGCCTGGGCGAGCTTCAGCTCCTCGAGCTGCCGCCGCGTCTCGGAGTAGAGCCGCGCGTTGTCGAGCGCGATGCCGATCTGGTCGGCCGTCGCCTCCAGGAGGGCGATCTCGCGCTCGGAGAACCGCTGCTGGGTGCGCCGGCCGAGCGACAGCGTGCCGAGGATCCGGCCGCGGCTGTGGATCGGCACGCACACGAACCCGTGGATCCGCTCCCGCTGGACGACCGCCCGGGCCGGCGGGAAGAGGAAGGGCGACTCCGTCACCCGCGCGAGGTGGACCGTCTCGCCCGTGGCGGCGACCCGGCCGATGATCCCCTCGCCGACGGGCAGGACCATATTGACCTCGCGGAGCCGCGGCGAGAAGCCACGGTCACCCCGGAGGTGGAGCCGCGTGCCGTCGGGGGAGAGGAGATGGAGGCTCGAGATCTCGTGACCCGTGACGTGGGTGAGCGCTTCGACGGCGGTGCGCAGCACCTCGTCGACGTCGAGAGTGCGGCTCACGGCCTCGGCGACGGTGTGGAGGATCTGGAGGTGGGGCTCCATCCCCCGACCCTGGGAGTCGGTCACCGGCCGCGCGCGAGCGTCCGGCGCGCGCCGCTGAGCGCCGCGTCGACGGCCTTGCGGCCGGCGCCGGCCAGATCACCGAGGTCCCCCGCGACGCTCGCCAGGAACTCGATCTCGGACAGGTGCTCGCCGGCCTGGGGCGCCCGTCCCGCGGCGGCGTCGCGCGCGGCGGCGAGGGCCGCCGACTCGAGCCGCGCGCCCGTCGAGGTCTTCCCCGGCTCGCCCATCGCGCGGGCGGCGCGAAAGACGGCGAGCACGAGGTCCTTCCACGGGTCCCCGCCCGTCGGCCCATCGGCGGGACCTTTGGCGGACGCGGCCGATTGCAGGAGCCCAGCGCTCACGGCGCGGTCGAGATACCCGAAGTCGAAAGGCTTCGGAACGTAGTCGAAGGCGCCGCTCTTCAGCGTTTCCCTGGCGAGGACGATGTCCTCGTTCGCCGTCACCATGATGACCGGAACGGTCGCGTCGATGGCGCGGATCCGCCGGAGCACCTCCATCCCGTCCATGCCCGGCATCCGCATGTCGAGGAGCACCAGGTCGGGGCGCTGCCGCGCCACCACGGCGAGCGCGGCCGCGCCGTTCGGCGCGGTCTCCACCGCGTATCCCTGCGTGGTGAAGTACTCGCTCAGGATCTCGGCCACCGCGGCCTCGTCGTCGACGACGAGGATGCGTCCGAGCAGGGTCACGAGCGTGCGTCCGGGGGGAACTCCATGAGCCGGTATTCTAACAGACTCGCTCGGTCGCTTCGGCCACGGCCGGGCCGGACTGCCTCGTCACGCCTTTCCTTTCCGGACAGCGTCGTGCTCCAGGCCTCGAAGCACCTCGATGAACGCGGGGGTGATGCGCGGATCCCACGCGCCGGCGTCCGTCTCGCGCTTCAGGATCGAGACCGCCTCCGCGTGCGGGAGCGGACGCTTGTACGGGCGCTCCGTGTGGAGCGCATCGTAGACGTCGACGACCGCCATGATCCGCGCCCCCAGCGGGATCGCCTCGCCCTTGAGCCCGTCGGGGTAGCCCGAGCCGTCCCACCGCTCGTGGTGGTGGCGGATGATGGGGCGCACCTCGTCCAGCGACCGCATGCCCCGGATCAGGTCGGCGCCGACGACGGGATGGCGCTTGATCCGCTCGCGCTCGGCGGGATCGAGGGGGCCGGGCTTCAAGAGGATCCCGTCGGGCACCGCGATCTTCCCGAGGTCGTGAAGGAAGCCACCGAAGCGGAGCGCTCTCAACACCGGCCCGTTCGCGCCGAGCGCCCCGGCGAGAGCCACCGTGTACCGGGCGAGGCGCTCGCAGTGACCCGCGGTATAGGGGTCGCGGGCCTCGATGGTCGCGCCGAGCGCGGTGAGGACGCTCTCGGCGCTCTCGAGCTGGTCCACGAGGCTCTTCACGCGGAGCAGCGCCGCCACCCGCGTGCGCAGCTCGAGCAGGTCGAAGGGCTTGGCGAAGAAGTCGTCGGCCCCCGCCGAGAGGCCGGCGACGCGGGCGTCGAGGTCGGACACCGCCGTCAGGATCACGACCGGGGTGAGCTGGAATCTCGGATCCCGCTTGACCCGCGCCGTCAGCTCGATCCCGCTCATGGCCCCCATGTGGACGTCGGTGAGGATCAGGTCGGGCGGCGTCGTCTCGAGGATTCCGAGCGCCGCCTCGGCCGAGGCCGCGGTCACGGTCCGGTAGCCGAGTGCGGACAGGCTCTCGGCGAGGAGGTCCCGGATGCCGTCCTCGTCCTCGACCACGAGAATCGTGGCGCCTGAGCCATCTTTCATCGCGGCCTCGTCCTTCGAGCGCGGGGCCGGTCGACTCCCGCGCCCCGCTAGGTGCCGGCGCGTGCCACGAGATCGTAGACGAGCTCGAGGGCGGCGTCGAGCTTCGCCGGGTCCTTGCCGCCGGCCTGGGCCAGATCGGGCCGGCCGCCGCCGCCGCCGCCCACGGCGCGGGCGACCTCCTGCACGAGCGTGCCCGCGTGGAAGCGCCTGGTGAGGTCCTTCGTCACCGCGGCGACCAGGCTGACCTTGCCGTCCGCGACGCTGCCGACGCAGACGACCCCGGAGCCCAGGCGGTCGCGCAGCCGGTCCACGACGGCGCGGAGCCCGTCGGCGTCGAGCCCGTCCACCCGGGCCGCGACGACCGCCACGCCGTTGACCTGGCGCGCGGCCGCGACGAGGTCGTCCGCGCGCGAGCGCGCCAGCCTCGCCTCCAGCTCCCGGAGCCCGCGCTCGAGCGCGCGCTGCTCGTCCAGGAGCTTCTGGAGCCGCCGCGGCACCTCGAGCGGCGCGATCTTCAGCAATTCCGCCGCCTCGCGCAGCGCCGCGTCGCGCCGCGCGACGGTCTCGAGCGCCGCCGAGCCGGCGACCGCCTCGATCCGGCGCACGCCGGACGCGACCGCGCCCTCCGTCGCCACCTTCAGGAGGCCGAGCTGGCCGGTCTGGTCGAGGTGGGTGCCGCCGCACAGCTCGGTCGAGAAGTCGCCGATCCTGACGACGCGCACGCGCTGCCCGTACTTCTCGCCGAAGAGCGCCAGGGCCCCCAGCCTCAGCGCGGCGTCGAGATCCATCTCGACCGGGGTCACCGCGACATTCGCCTGGACCTGCTCGTTCACCAGCTCCTCGATCCGCTCGATCTCCCCGTCCTTCACCTGGGCGGGATGCGAGAAGTCGAACCGCAAGTGATCCGGCGCGACCAGCGAGCCGGCCTGGAGCACGTGCGTCCCGAGCACCTTCCGGAGCGCGGCGTGGAGGAGATGCGTGCCGGTGTGGTGCTGGCGCAGCCCCTGCCGCCGCGGCGACGCGATCGTGACCGCCACGTCCTCCCCCTCGTGGAAGCCGCCCTGGGCGACGCGCACGCGGTGGACGATCAGCTTCGAGCCGCGGTAGTAGGTGTCGACGATGTCCCCGCGGCCGCTCCGGCCCACGACCGTGCCCGTGTCTCCCATCTGGCCGCCGGACTCCGCGTACGCCGGCGTCCGGTCGAGGATCACTTCGACCTCGTCACCCGCCGCGGCCTCCCGGCGCCGTCGCGCGCCGCCCCCGGCGACGTCGACGAGCGCCACCACCCGCGCCGGCGAGGCGAGCGTCGTGTACCCGACGAACTCGATCGGCGGGATCTCGGCGGAGAGCTGCCGGTAGATCGCCACGGCCTCGGCGCCCTCGTCGCCCCCGAACGCCGCGCCCGCGCGCGCCCGCTCCCGCTGCGCCTCCATCTCTTGCTCCCACGCCGCGTCGGTCTCGGAGGCCGGCTGCCACCCCCGGTCGCGCAGGACCTCCTCGGCGAGGTCCCGGGGGAACCCGTACGTGTCGTAGAGCGTGAACAGGAAGCGTCCGTCGATCGGACGCCCCCCGCCGGGCCCCTCCGCCTCGGCGTACTCGTCGATCCTGCGCATGCCGCTGTCGAGCGTCTCGGCGAACCGCTCCTCCTCGCCGCGAACGGCCTCCTCGATCCGCGCCTGGGCGGCCGCGATCTCCGGATAGGCGTCGCGCATCAGCTCGACCACCCAGCCGACCGTCGTCCAGAGGAATGGATCGCGGAGGCCGAGCCTGCGGCCGTGGCGCATTGCACGCCGCATGATCCGCCGGAGCACGTAGCCGCGCCACTCGTTCGACGGCGTGACGCCGTCGGCCAGGAGGAAGGTGGTCGCCCGCGCGTGGTCGGCGATGACGCGCATCGAGACGTCGTCGTCCGGGAGCGCGTGGTAGCGCTTGCGCGCGAGGTCCGAGATCCGCCCGATCAGCGGCCCGAGCAGGTCCGTCTCGAAGGTCGACGTGCGGCCCTGCATGACCGCCGTGACGCGCTCGAGCCCCATGCCCGTGTCGATGGAGGGGCGCGGGAGCGGGGTCAGGGCCCCCGTCCCGTCGCGGTTCCACTGCATGAACACGAGGTTCCAGATCTCGAGCCAGCGATCGCACTCGCACGCCGGCCCGAGGCAGGTCCGGCCGGCCGCCGCCTCGGCGCAGGGAAGGTGGTCGCCCTGATGGAAGTGGACCTCCGAGCAGGGGCCGCAGGGCCCCGTGTCCCCCATCGCCCAGAAGTTGTCCTCCTCGCCCAGACGCAGGACGCGGTCCTCCCCGAGACCGGCAACCTTCTGCCAGAGCCCGAAGGCGTCGTCGTCGTCCCGGTAGACCGTGGCGCAGAGGCGGCGCCGGTCGAGCCCGAGGTCGCGCGTGAGGAACTCCCAGCAGAAGGCGATCGCCTCCGGCTTGAAGTAGTCGCCGAACGAGAAGTTCCCCAGCATCTCGAAGAACGTGTGGTGGCGCGCCGTCCGCCCCACGTTCTCGAGGTCGTTGTGCTTGCCGCCGGCGCGGACGCACTTCTGGCAGGTCGTCGCGCGCGCGTAGTCGCGCCGCTCCTCGCCGAGGAAGAGCGCCTTGAACTGGACCATCCCCGCGCTCGTGAAGAGGAGGGTCGGGTCCTCCCCGGGAACGAGCGGGGAGGAGCGCACGCGGGCGTGGCCATTCCGCTCGAAGTAGCGGAGGAACGCCTCGCGGAGCTCGTGGCCCTTCATGGGAGGCTCAATTGTAGCATCCGACTCCGGGCAGCGCCGGCGACCGCCGCCGGACCCTCAGAGTCCGTGAATCAATCGGGTGTCGAGACGGGCCCGGGTTCATCCCGGGCCCGGCGAGCGGTGGGGGTATCGGGGGCCATGTCGGGGCCCCCGATGATCTTAGTCCTCGTGCCAGGCCGCGCTCACGCGGTGCGCCAGCCCGCGGTGGCCCTTCAGAAAGTAGCCGAGCATGGCGGCGGCCGCGAGGAGGTTCCCCAGGAAGATCGTCCAGCCGGCCAGCTCGTCGAGCACCCACTTCGCCGCCACCACGACCGCGCCGAAGAAGAAGACCTCGAAGGCCGTGAAGAAGATGACGAGCGCGAAGACGAAGAGCGGCTGGCGCTCCGCGCCGGCGATGAGCAGCGCGACGACGATGCCGAAGAGGGCGAAGGCGAGCCCGTGGACCAGGGTGTACAGGAAGATCGCGGGCAGGGCGCTCGGCTGGCGGAGGAGCGCCGTGCCGAGGAGGGCGGGCGTCCGGAGCGGCTCGCCCTGGACCCAGTCGATCACGAGGAACCAGAGCGCGACGACCGCGGCGCCGATGAGCCCGGCGATGATCCCCTCCGCGAGCACGCCGCCCCAGGAGCCGACCAGCGAGCGGGGCAGGGCGCGGTGGGCGCGGAAGAAGTACCAGAGCATCGCCGCGGAGGCGAGGAGGTTCCCGATCAGGATCGACCACCAGACGAGCGCCCCCATGAGCGACTTCCCGAGCACGCCGACGGCCCCGAAGAAGAACATCTCGAAGCACGCGAAGAGGATGACGAACGCGATGAAGAGAGCGGGCTCCCGCTCGCTCGCCGCCATGAGGCTCGCGGCGAGCACACCGAACCCGACGAAGGCGAGCCCGTGGAGGATCGTGTAGCCCACGATCGGGCCGAAGGTGATCTCGAGGCCGATCGGGCTGCTGACGCCGTGGAAGACCGCGGCGCCGAGGAGCGCCGGCGTGAGGAGCGGCCGGCCGCGCGCGATGTCGAAGACGAGGAACCAGACGGCCACGACGGCCGCGCCGATCATACCCGCGACGATGCCTTCCCGCAGGACCGACGGTTGCGCGCGCGCCATGGATGGCTCCGGCGTCATCTTAGCGCCCCCCTCCACCCCGGGCAACCGCCGGGTTCAGGCCTCGCGCGCGAGTCGCGCGCCGTAGTCGGAGTAGCGGAGGTGCGGGGGGAGAGACGAGCGGTGGGCGACGGGGCTCCATGGGTCCGCGTGCCGCCAGGCGCCGCCGCGACTGACGCGGCGGGCGCCGCTCGGCGGGCCCGCGGGGTTCCGCCGCGGCGAGCCCGCGTAGTAGGCCGGGTCGAACCAGTCCGCGCACCACTCGTGGCAGACGCCGGAGAGATCGGTGAGGCCCCAGGGATTCGGGGGGGTTCCGCCGACCTCGGGCGGTCGATCGAAGAGTCCGTCGGGCCGCGCCTCTCCCCAGGGGTACCGGGCCGCCTCGAGGCCGCCGCGCGCCGCTCGCTCCCACTCGGCTTCGGTCGGCAGGCGCGCGCCGAACCACGCCGCGACGGCGACTGCCTCGTCCCACGAGAGGCCGACGACCGGCTGGCGGGGGCTCGAGAAGCCGGGGCGGCCCCAGAAGCGCGGCGGTGGCACCCCGGTGGCCGCCAGATACTCGGCGAACTCGGCGTTCGTCACCGGGGTGCGGGCGATGCGGAAGGCGTCCACCCACACGCGGTGGCGCGGCCGCTCGCCTGGATGGCCGGCGTCCCACCCCATGTCGAACTCCCCGGCCGCGATGCGTATCCAGTCCACGGCGCCTAGTCTAGCCTCCCGCCGTTTATAATGCCGGGGCCGGCAGGGGCCTTCGCCGCCGATCGGCTCGCGGCCGGGAGATCGAGGAGGGGCCCATGAACGTCGCTCCACGCATGGCGCGGCTCGGCACCGAGTCCGCGTTCGAGGTGCTCGCGCGGGCCAGGGCGCTCGAGCGCCAGGGTCGGTGCATCATCCATCTCGAGATCGGCGAGCCCGACTTCGACACACCCCTGCACATCCGCGAGGCGGCGAAGCAGGCGCTCGACGCCGGCGCGACCCACTACGGTCCCTCGGCGGGCCTGCCCGAGCTCCGCGAGGCGATCGCCAAGCACATCGGCGAGACGCGCTCCATCGCGGTGTCCCCGGAGGAGGTCGTCGTCACGCCCGGGGCGAAGCCCATCATGTTCTTCACGATCCTGGCGCTGGCCGGTGCCGGGGACGAGGTGATCTACCCGAACCCCGGGTTCCCGATCTATGAGTCGGTGATCAACTTCGCCGGCGGCGTTCCGGTGCCGATCCCGCTGCTCGAGGAGAGCGGGTTCGGCTTCGATCTCGACCGCTTCGAGCGCAGCGTCTCGCCCCGGACCCGGCTGATCATCATCAACTCGCCCCAGAATCCGACGGGGGGCGTGCTCGAGCGCGGCCAGCTCGAGCGCATCGCCGCGCTCGCCGCGTCCCACGGGATCCCGGTGCTGGCGGACGAGATTTATCGCCAGTTCCTCTACGAGGGGGAGTTCGTCTCGATCGTCGGGCTCCCCGGCATGCGCGAGCTCACGATCATCCTGGACGGCTTCTCGAAGTCCTATGCGATGACCGGCTGGCGCCTCGGCTACGGCGTGATGCCGGTGGGCCTGGCCGAGCACGTGACGAGGCTCATGGTGAACTCCGCGTCGTGCACGGCCTCGTTCGTCCAGCTCGCGGGCATCGCGGCGCTCCAGGGGGACCAGACCCCGGTCGCCCGCATGGTCGGCGAGTTCAAGCGCCGCCGCGATCTGGTCGTGGACGGCCTCAACCGGCTACCGGGCGTGTCGTGCAGGTCCCCGCGCGGCGCCTTCTACGTCTTCCCCAACATCACGCGGACGAAGCGGCCCTCGAGCGAGGTCGCGGAGCGGCTGCTGACCGAGGCCGGCGTGGCGGTGCTCTCGGGGACCGCCTTCGGCGCTCACGGCGAGGGGTACCTGCGCCTCTCGTACGCGAACTCGGAAGTGAACCTCAGGGAGGCGCTCGACCGGATGCGGCCCGTCTTCGAGAGCCTCCAGCGGTAGCGCGCGTGGCCGGCGACGCCTCCGCGGCGTGGAAGGAGTGGGAAGGCCGGGAGACCGAGCTCGCGTGGGGACGGTACCCCGTCGAGCACGATCCCATTCGCCGTCACTGCCACATGGTGGACGACCGGAATCCGCGCTTCCTCGAGCGCGGCGAGTGCCCGCCGGTCATGGTGGACTACTTCGCCTCGGCCGGTCCGTGGCCGCCGGCCGACCTCGACATCCTGGCGCTCGTGCGGAGGATCCCGACGCCGGGCGATCGCCTCGTGAACCTGAACCAGGAGCTGGAGTGGTTCCGGACCGTCAGGGTCGGCGAGCGGCTCGGCGCACGCCACCGGGTGCTGAGCATCGAGCAGCGCCCGACGCGGCTCGACGCCCGCTCCGTGTGGATCCGCACCGAGACGACCGTCGTCGACGCGACGGGCGCCCCCGTCGCCAGACGGCTGAACCAGATCATGGTCCACCGCGCCGCTGACGAGGTCCGGCCGTGAGGCCGATCGCCCAGCGGTACTGGGACGACGTCGCCGAGGGCGAGGGCCTCCCCGGGTTCTCGCTCGAGCTGACGATGACGCGCATGGTGCTCCAGGTGAGCGGGACGCAGGACTTCTATCCCGTCCACCACGACCGCGAGTTCGCCCGGTCGGGCGGCCACCCGGACATCTTCATCAACACCGCGTTCATCCGCGCGGCGCTGGCGAGGCTCCTCACCGACTGGGCGGGCGACGAGGGCTTCGTGCGCCGGCTCGCGTTCCAGATGCGCCGGCCGCACCTTCTCGGCGACACGATCCGCGTTGCCGGGCGCGTGGCGCGGCGGTGGCTGGACGGGGAGCGGGCCGCCGTCGACCTCGACGTCTGGATCGAGAACCCGCGCGACGGCATCGCGACTCCCGGCAGCGCGACGGTCTACCTCCCGCGCCGTGGGGGTCGCGCCGGCTGAGCGATCCCGCGGGGATGCCCCGATGGTCCGCATGACCCTCGCCGATGTCGTCCTCGACGGGCTCGCGCGGGCCGGCACGTCCCGGATCTTCTGCGCGGCAGGCGAGGGCCTCGATCCCCCTCTCCTCCGGTCGGCGCGGCGCCACGGCCTCGGCGTCGTCCCCGCCCGTGACCTGGCCGCCGCGTGCGTGATGGCGTCGGTCACCGGGGACTTGAACCGGAGCCCCGGCGCGGCCCTCACGAGGCTCGGACCCGGCCTGGCCACGGCCGGCCTGGCCCGCGCGCGCCTCGACGGCTCGCCGATGATCCTTCTGACCGACGGCCGCCCGGACGAGCCGCCCGCGTCGAGACGCTCTCGACCGGCCGACGCGCGCCTGTTCCTCGGCGCCGTCGTGAAGGCGAGCATCGCCGTCGGGCCCGGCTCGGCGGCCGACGCGATCGTCCGCGCGTGCCGGCTCGCCCTCGGCGAACCACCGGGCCCCGTGCATCTCGACCTGGGGGCCGACGCTGCCGAGGAGCCGGCGGTCCCCGTGGCGACGGCCCTCCGTCCCGACGGGCTGCCCCCACCCGACCGAGGAGCGCTCGACCGAGCGGCGCGCATCCTCGCCGCGGCCACCCGGCCGCTCCTGGTCGCGGGTGGCCAGTGCCGAACCGGTGAGGTCGCCGGCTGGCTCCGTGCGCTGGCCGAGGCGTTGCCCGCGCCGGTCCTGGTGACGCCGAAGGCCAAGGGCGTCCTTCCCGATCCTCACCCCCTCCACCTCGGTCTCTTCCTGGGGAAGGCGATCGGGGCAGCGCCGCTCGCCCGCGCCGATCTGGTGGTGGCGATCGGCCTCGATCCGAGCGAGCTGGCCGATGGAGACTGGCTCGGGTCGGGGGCGGCGCCGCCGGTGCTCCGCCTCGCGCGATCGCCCGACGACCGATATCGTCCGCTGGCAGAGGTCGTCGGCGAGATCGGCCTCGCCATCGAGGAGCTGGCGCCGCGCCTCCAGGGCCGCGACCGCGCCGACTGGGACGTGGCGGAGCTGGACCGCGCGAAGCGGGCCATCGGGGCCGAGCGCCCGATGCCGACGGGGGGCCTCGGAGCGGCCCGCGTGGTCCAGATCGCGCGCGAGCTCGCGCCGCCGGGGACGATCGTCAGCGTGGACGCCGGAGAGGTGCGAGGCGTGGTGACGGCGACGTGGCCCGCGCTGGCGCCGGGGGAGTACCTCGTCTCGAACGACGCCCGCACGCCGGGCTTCGCGGTGCCCGCGGCGATCGCGGCCAGGCTCGCGCACCCGGATCGGTGCGTCCTCGGCTTCGCGGGTGAGGCCGGGCTCCCGTTGGCGGTCGCCGACCTCGAGACCGCCGCGCGGCTCGGCCTCTCTCTTGCCGTCATCGTCCTCCGCGGTGAAGGGGCCCCGGGGGTCCCGGTCCGGGACCTCCCCGCGCGCCCGGAGAGCGTCAGCATCTTCACCGCGGACGGGGAGGCCGGTCTCGGCGGAGCGCTCCGGCGGGCGCTCGACGCGAGGGGGCCCACGCTGGTGGAGGCGCGCGTGGCGCGGTATCCTCAGAGTCGGTGACTCCGCTCACGGACGCGCACGATCCGCTCGCGATGGAGAGACGCCCATGACGGCGACCCGGCTCACACTGGCGCTCATCCTGCTCGCGGCATCCGTCACGCCGGCGGCCGCCCAGGCGTCGATCCTTGCCCCCGCCGAGTGGCTCGCCCAGCGGCTCGGCAGCCCCGATCTGAGAGTCGTCGACATGACCACCGAGCCCGAGGAGTACCAGAAGGGTCACATCCCGGGAGCGGTCTACCTGAACGTGAACGATGCGCGGATCAAGGTGCCGGCCGGCGGTTTTCGCCTCCCGACGCCCGGGGAGGGCGCGCGCCTGCTCGGCAGCCTCGGCATCGGCCCGAAGACCCACGTGGTGATCTACGACGACTCCGGAGGGCTCCACGCCTCCCGCCTCTTCTTCACACTCGAGGTCCTGGGGCACGAGCGGGTGGCGATCCTCGACGGCGGCAGCCACCGGTGGCGGGCGCTCAACCTCCCGTGGACCACCGAGATCCTGCGCCCGGCGCCGACGACCTACGCGCCCCGTCTCCAACCGGAGCGCGTCGTCAGCGCCGAGTGGGTCCGGGACCACCTGGCGCAGCGGGACCTCGTGATCGTGGACGCGCGAACGCCGGCCGAGTACGCGGGCAAGGACGTGCGGGCCAAGCGGGGAGGTCACATCCCCGGGGCGGTCAACATCGAGTGGAAGCAGAACCTCAAGCCCGACTGGTCGTTCAAGCCCGTCGACGACCTCCGGGCGATGTATGCGGCGCAGGGCGTGACGCCCGACAAGACGGTCGTCACATACTGCCAGACCCACCACCGGGCGTCGCACACGTACTTCGTCCTTCGCCTGCTCGGCTATCCGCGGGTGGCGGGCTACGACCGCTCGTGGATCGAGTGGGGCAACCGCGACGACCTGCCGATCGCGCACCCGTCGAACTGAGCGGGCGCCCGTCTACGCGACGATGGCCGGGTCGACGCGCATCACCACGTAGCCGCCCACGGCGCCGGCGCCGAACCCCGGCGCGAAGACGCGCAACGGCCGGTCGATCACGCCCTCGCGCACGGCATCGTGGATGGCGAGCGGGATGCTGGCCGACGAGGTGTTTCCCACCCGCTCGATGTTGAAGTAGAGCCGCTCGGGGGCGATTCCCGCGGCACGCGCCAGGTTGACGACCATCGTCTTGTTGGCCTGGTGCGGCACGATCAGGTCGATCGCGTCCAGCAGCGAGCCCGCGCCCCCGTCGGGGTGGGGCAGCGCGCCGAGCTCGCCGATCATCTGGGTCAGGTAACGCTTGACCAGCGCCCGCACCTCGGGACCGTACACGGTGATGTTGTTGTCGAAGTTCGGGTTGGGCCAGACGATCGAGTCGACCTCGCTCATCGGGCCGCTCGCGTAGGTCTGGTACACCTCCACGTCCGGCGGCGCTCCCGCGGGCGCCACGCCCACGACGAGCGCCGCGGCCCCGTCGCCGAAGATCATCCGGGAGGTGCGCACGGTGCCGATCTTGTCCGAGAACTTCTCCCCGCACACGACGAGCACGGGTCGCTCGACCTCCTGGAGGAGTCGCACCGCCTCGGAGAGGCCGTAGGGTAGCCCGGCGCAGGCGGCCACGATGTCGCACGACGCGTGCGTCTGGAGCATCCCGAGCTGGCCCGAGAGCCAGGTCGCGAGGGACGGCATCATCTTGACGCTCGTGCACGAGCAGAAGAGGACCGCGCCGATCTCCTCCGGCCGCCGCCCCGACTTGTCCAGCGCCTTCTGGACGGCCAGGAGCGCGAGGTGGTCGAGGTCGAGCTCGGTGTACACGCGCTGCTCGATGCCCGTCTTCTTCCAAATTTCGTCCGCCGTCATCGGCGACCAGCAGTAGGCCGCGTTCCGGATGAGGTCGTCGTTGGTGCAGGCGCGCTCGCCCTTGTACACCGCCAGGGCCTCGAGGCGCGGCATGACCCTGAACCGCCGGCGGACCTCGACCGGCGGGAAGGGCGCCACGGGCTGGCGCGACGCGCGCGGGGCCGGCGCCTGCGGCCGGACGCGACGGCTGCCCTTCACCCGGCGGATGAACTGGACCACGGCGTCGTTCCGCGGATGAAAGACGACCACGAAGTCGTCGGCGTCGAGCTTCCCCACCTCGATGAGCCGCGTCTTCGCGCGGGCCCACCGGTACTGGTTGTGGAGGACCATCGCCTGCCGCTGCAGGGCCTCGAGCTCGGGCACCGCGTGCGTGCACTCGATGACCTCCTCGTAGCCGTAGCCGGGATAGTCCGGGTCGTAGGCGAGCAGGTGGTAGGTCAGGGTCTTCGGATTCGACAGGATCTCCGAGACGGTCGGCTTGATGGCCGGAATCTCCGCCCCGGCGCCCTTCTTGTGGCGGAAGACGTCGAGGAGGATCCGGAAGACCTTGTCCTCCACGCCCTCGTCCCAGGTCGGGGCGAGCTCCCGGTATCCCGCCTCGATCGCCGAGGTGAGCTCGGTCCCGTCCCACGGCTTGAAGACGGGCAGGAACACGTCGTCGCGGTTGCGCGGGACGTCCCGCCACCGGGTGGGACGCTTCTCGTACATGGTCATCGCGTAGCGGTTGACCCAGAAGAGGTTGAGCGCCAGGTCGCGGAGCAGCTCGTACCGCCCGGCATAGCCGCGCGACTCCACCCGGGCGACGATGTCCGTCTCGGTGGGGGCCTTTTCCTCGAAGTCCCGCTTGATCACCGCCGCGAACTGGTCGAGCGTCTCGAAGACCGAGAAGTCCAGCTCGGGGAAGAAGTTGAAGGGGAAGACGATGCGGCCGAAGCGGTTGATCACGAACGGCTTCATCGCCCTGCTCCATCGAGCGCCTGCGAGCGTCGCCGTGCCACGCCTGGACAGTACCCCGCGGGGGACGGGCCCGCAAGCCCGCCTCCGCCGCGGCCCGTCTCGGACGCACGTATAATGGGCGCATGGCGATCCTCGGCGAACGGGACAGGCAGGCGGTCCGGGAGGAGCTCGCGCGGCTCGGCGGGCCGGTCAAGCTCGTCGTCTTCTCCCAGCAGCTCGCGGCGGGCGACCTCTGCCTCCAGAACGAAGCGCTGGTGCGCGAGGTGGCGGGCCTCACCGACAAGGCGACGCTCGAGGTCCTGAACCTCGCCATCGATCGCGAGCGCGCGCAGGCGTACGGCGTCGACCAGGTACCCGCCACCGTGGTCGAAGGAGCGCGCGACTATGGTCTCAGGTTCTACGGGATCCCCTCGGGCTACGAGTTCGCGAACCTGATCGATTCGATGATCGTCGCGTCGACGGGCGAGCCGGAGCTGACCGCCGAGACCAAGGAGGCGCTCGGGGCGCTCGCGACGCCCATCGACATCAAAGTCTTCTCGACGCCCACGTGACCGTACTGCCCCCAGGCGGTCCGCCTGGCGCAGCACATGGCCGTCGCGTCCGAGCAGGTCCGCGCCACCGCGATCGCGGCGACGGAGTTTCCGGAGCTCGCTCGCGCCTACCGGGTGATGGCGGTGCCGAAGGTGGTCATCAACGACCGCGTGCAGTTCGAGGGAGCGCTGCCCGAGCGGGAGTTCCTCCAGGCGGTGCTGCGCGCGGCGAACGGCGCCGTCTGACGACCCGCTCCCCGCGGCCCGCGGCCGTGGCCACCCGCGCTGACCTCCTGTTCGTGTACGGCACGCTGATGCGCGGGTACGCGCTCAATCGCCTCCTCGTCGGCCGCGCGACCTTCCTCGGCGAAGCGCGCGCCGGGGGCCGGCTGCTCGACCTCGGGCGGTATCCCGGCGTGGTCCCGGGCGCGGGCACGGTGCACGGCGAGGTCTATCGGCTCGCCGATCCCGAACTTCTCCGGACGATCGACCGCGAGGAGGGGTACAATTTTGAGCGCCGTCGCACCACCGTGATGCTCGCCGAGGGCCGTCGCGCGCGGGCGTGGATCTACCGATACCGCGGGTCATGGGAGCGCGCGATCCCCATTCCCGACGGCGACTATCGCCGGGCGCGCCCGATCGACTGATGCGACAGGGGAGGATTCGATGGCGCTGACAGCCGCCGAGCTGGTGAAGGCCGACCAGGACCACCTGATTCATCCGCTGCACCATCCCGTCGACAACGCGGAGCCCATCATCTACGTGCGCGGGCGCGGGGCGACGCTCACCGACATCGGGGGCCGCGAGTACATCGACGGGCTCGCCGGCTTGTGGAACGTGAACGTGGGGCACGGGCGCGCCGAGCTGGCCGAGGCCGCGGCGCAGCAGATGCGGGAGCTGGCGTACTTCTCGGGCTACGTCGGATCCTCCAATGTCCCGGCGATCCGGCTGGCCGAGCGCCTCCTCGAGCTGGCCTACGACAACATGCAGGCCGTGTTCTTCACCTCGGGCGGCGCCGAGTCGAACGAGTCCGCGTTCAAGACGGCCCGCTTCTACTGGAAGGCCGTGGGCAGGCCGGGCAAGGTCAAGGTCATTGCGCGGCAGAACGCCTACCACGGCGTCACCCTCCAGGCGATGAGCGCCACCGGCATGGCGGCGTACTGGAAGATGTTCGAGCCCCGGGTGCCCGGGTTCGTCCACATCCCGACCTGCTATCCCTACCGGTACCAGGGGGCCCGGCCGGGCGAGACCGTCGGTCAGGCCGCGGCGCGCGAGCTGGAAGAGGCGATCCTCCGCGAGGGGCCCGACACGGTGGCGGCGTTCATCGCCGAGCCCATCCACGGCGGGGGCGGCGTGCTCTATCCAACGGACGACTACTTCTCGCTCGTGCGGGACGCGTGCACGCGTCACGACGTGCTGTTCATCGCCGACGAGGTGATCACCGGCTTCTGCCGCACCGGTCGGTGGTTCGCCCTCTCGCACTGGGACGTGAAGCCGGACATCCTCTCGTTCGCGAAGGGCGTCACGTCGGGCTACCTGCCGCTCGGCGGCATCATGGTGAGCAAGGCGATCAAGGACGCGATGGACGCGGTGAAGCCCGAGGACCGCTGGATGCACGCGTACACCTACTCGGGTCACCCGACCTGCTGCGCCGTGGCGCTGAAGAATCTCGAGATCATGGAGCGCGAGCGGCTCTGGGAGAACGCGGCCCGGATGGGCACGCGCCTCCACGAGGGGCTCCGCACCGCGTTCGGCGACCATCCGAACGCGGGCGAGGTCCGGGGCGGCAAGGGGCTGCTGGCGGCGCTCGAGCTGGTCGCGGACCGTGGAACGAAGGCGAACTTCCCCGCCGGGGAGAAGGTGGCGCCGCGGATGCAAGCGGAGATGTTCAAGCGCGGGCTGGTGACGCGCGTCCGGCCCACCTCGGGGTCCCACCCGGCGAACGGCGACCAGGTCTTCTTCGCCCCGCCGCTCGTCGTCACCGAGGCCGAGGTGGATCGCATCGTGAGCATCACGCGCGACGCGGTCAAGGCCGTCCTCGGCGCGTAACCGGACGGCGCCGCGTGCGGCTGATCACCGCGCACCGCATCCTCATCGGGGCGGCGATCGTGTTCTTCCTCTTCTACGCCCTCCTCCGGCTGAGTCACTACCTCAAGGACGGCGGCGGCGCGGACCTCGCCCACTTCCTCGTCTCCGGGGCGATCGCAGTGGGCCTGATGCTCTACTACCGGACGCTCGCTCGATGGGGCCGGCCGTCCTGATCTACGACGGCGAGTGCGCCGTCTGCCGGGCGAGCGCGCTCTGGATCATGCGCCGCGCGCTCTCCGGCGGCGCGCTCGAGATCCTGCCCTGCCGGTCGAGCGTCCGCCGGGCGAGGTTCCCGCAGATCTCGGACGAGGCGTGCCTCACGGCGATGCAGCTGGTCCTCCCGGATGGCCGCGTCCTCAGCGGCGCCGACGCCGTGCCCGAGATCCTGCGCCGCGTCCGCGGCTGGGGCTGGCTCGCGCGGGTCTTCGCCCTGCCCGGCGCGCGCCCGGCGGCCCGCAGGCTCTACGCCTGGCTCGCGGAGAACCGCATGCGCCTGCACTGCCGGACCTCGGGGCGCGCCGGCTGACCGGGCCCGCCCGGCCCGGGACCGCGTGGGATGACCTGGACGCCCTCTACTTCGCCGGATACGCGCTCTGGAACTACCTGACGGCGCCCTTCCTCCTCACCGGCCCGGGCTTCGAGGCGCGCGAGATCGAGCCCTGGGAGGAGAACGGCGACCGGTGGCGACGCCTCCACGTCGTATTCCCGCGCGACGCGCCGACCCACTGTCGTGAGCAGGTCTTCTACTTCGACGGGACGGGACTGCTCCGGCGTCTCGACTACACGGCCGAAGTTTTCGGGGGCTGGGCGAAGGCGGCCCACTACTGCGCGGGGCATCGGGAGTTCGCGGGGCTCATCGTCCCGACCCGTCGCCGCGTCTTTCCCCGGTCGCCGACGGGCCGTCCTCGACGGTTCGCGACGCTCGTCTGGATCGACGTCGAGAGCGTGACCGTCGTCGAGGCGTGAGCGCCGACGGCGGCGTCCGCATCCGGCGCGTCGGGCGCCGCGGCGAGCTAAGGCGACGCGGAGTTCCTGATCTCGGCGATCTTGCGGTCGCGCTCGCTGGCCAGCCGTTCGTCGTCGCGCCGAAGATTCTCGTTCAACTGGTCGATCTCCTCGCGGGTCGTGGCCTTGCGCAGTGCCGCCTGGTGGAGGATCTCGAGCTCGGCGCTCTTGGCCTTGTAGAACTGGCGGATCTCCGCGATGGCGGACTTCTGCGCGTTGGTGAGGGGACGCTCGCCGGCGGCCTCCTGATCCTTCTTCCGGAGGCGCTCCATCGCCAGCTCGTATGACTTCTTCGGGGCGTCGTCGGACATGGGAAGAACCTCCGTCCCGCTACAGCTTCAGCAACGACTCTAGATTTCCCAAGAGGATCCTGCTTCATTTACTCGATCTGAAGTTAAGGGAATCTGGTCGCTGCATTTATATCGATCCCCCCATCTTTCGTGAATAATCCAGGCTAGAAGCTCCACTCCGAGAAGAGCTTCTGCTTGAAGACCGCCAGCTCCTCGACCGGAGCCGCGCCCTCCCGCCGCGCCAGCAGCTCGAGGACCTTGTCGTCCATGCGCTGGAGCCGGCGCGCGAGCACCTCGGCGACCGTCGCGATCAGCTTGTAGGCGGCGACGCTCTCGCCGCCCAGCAGGCGGTGGAACTGCGTCTTGGTGAGCAGGTGGAAGCGACAGTCGGTGCGCGCGCGGACGGTGGCCGAGTGCGGCTGGTCGGTGACGAGGCTCATCTCGCCGAGCACGGTGGGCGCGTCGATCGTCGCGATCGTCCGCTCGGCGCCATCGGGCCCGCGCCTCGCGATCTCCACGGTGCCCTCGACGAGGATGAGGAGGCCCATCGGCGCGTCCCCCTCGCGGAAGACGGGCGTGCCGGCCCGGGTCTCCAGGGGGACCGTCGTCCTGACGAGCTGGTCCGCCTGCTCGGCCGTCAGCCCCCGGCAGAGGACCGAGCGTACGACCTCGCGCAGCTCGGCGGCCGCCACCGTCAGACCCCCCGGAGCACGGTCGCGCGTCCGACGCGCCCGATCGCCACGATGAACGCCGCGGTGCGGAACGAGACCTTGCGCTCCCGCACGACGCGCGCGAGCGTCGCGTACGCCTCGCGCATGTGGCGCTGGAGCTCCGCGCCGATCTGCTCCTCCTCCCACCTGAACTGTTGGATGTTCTGCACCCATTCGAAGTAGGAGACCGTGACCCCGCCGGCATTCACGAAGATGTCCGGCAGCACGGCCACCCCGCGCTCGCCCAGGATCTCGTCCGCCCGCGGGGTCGTCGGGGCGTTCGCGGCCTCGAGCACGACGCGCGCGCGGATCTCCTTCGCGTTCGCCTCGGTGATCACGCCGCCGAGCGCGGCGGGCACGAGCACGTCGACGTTGGAGACCAGCAGCTCCTCGTTGGTGATCGCGTCGCTGCCCGGGAAGCCGACGACGGACTTCGTCTTCTGGACGTGCTCGCCGAGCCGCGGGATGTCGAGGCCCTCCGGGTTGCGGATGGCGCCGCGGGCGTCGCCGACGGCCACGACCCGCGCGCCGCGCTCGTGGAGGAAGCGCGCGGCCCAGGAACCGACGTTGCCGAACCCCTGGACGGCGAAGGTCTTCCCGCGGATCTCGCCCGCACCGGCGTCCTTGAGGTATTCCTCGAGGGCCGCGACCACGCCTCGACCGGTCGCCTCCTCGCGCCCCCGCGAACCGAACAGGTCGACGGGCTTGCCCGTGACCACGGCCGGCGAGAAGCCGTGGAGCTTCGAGTACTCGTCCATGATCCACGCCATGACCTGGGCGTTCGTGTTGACGTCGGGCGCGGGGATGTCGGTGTGCGGGCCGATGATGTCGTGGATCTGCTGCACGAACCGGCGCGTGAGCCGCTCGACCTCGCGGGCCGAGAGCGTGCTCGGATCGACGGCGATCCCGCCCTTCGCCCCCCCGTAGGGGAGGTTCACCACCGCGGTCTTCCAGGTCATGAGCGAGGCGAGGCCGAGGGCCTCGTCCATGTCCACGGTCGGGTGGTACCGGAGCCCGCCCTTCATCGGCCCGCGGCTCTTGTCGTGCTGGACCCGGTAGCCGATGAACGTGCCCAGCTCGCCGTTGTCGAGCGTGATCGAGACGTCGACCTTGACCTCGCGGAACGGCGTGACGAGCATCTTCTCCACGCGCGCCGAGAGGTCCATCACCCGCGCCGCCTTGCGAAAGTAGTAGTTGACCTCTTCGAAGCCCGGCATGGTTCGAGGGCGATTGTATGATAGCCGCGGCCCGGGGCGCCCATTCCTACCGCCGCGCGCCACTGCCTCCGAATCGGGCAGATCCCGGCCGCTGCCTGCTCGGAGAGCAGGCGGCGCCCTCGCCGGGCGCTCTAAGGTCCTGACAAACTTGACCCGACGCCCGTGGGGCGACCGGCACAGGCCTTGCTCCACCCGAGGCGACGCCGTCCAACGATCGGGAGAGACCCCATGACGCGATTCGGGACATGGATGACGGTCCTCGCACTGCTCGCCGCCACCACGACGACGGCCTACGGCCAGGCCCAGCCCGCGGAGAAGCCGAAGACCCTCCTCGAGGAGATCGCGCTCTTCGCCTACCTCGAGAACAGCTACGTCTGGAACCTCGGCCACACCGGGCGGGGCGACGTGAACGAGCTCCGCTTCTACGACTTCGACGCCGGCTGGAGCTTCAACATGGCCGAGTTCAGCGTGAAGAAGGAGCCGTCGGAGCGCTATCCCTTCGGGTTCGGGCTCGTCCTGACGGCCGGTCTGGACGCGCAGAAGAATCACGCGCTCGGCATCTTCCGCGACGACGACGACGCATTTCCGTTCCGGAACACGGCGAAGGTCGACCTCCAGGAAGCGTACGGGTCCTACAAGATCCCGGTGGGCAGCGGCCTCACCGTGAAGGCCGGAAAGTTCGTCACGCTCCTCGGCTACGAGGTGATCGAGTCGCCGCTCAACCTGAACTTCTCCCGGTCCTTCCTGTTCGGGTTCGCGATCCCGCTGACCCACGTCGGGGCGCTCGCCTCGTACGCGTTCACGGACTGGCTCACCGTGACCGCCGGCCCGGTCGTCGGCTGGGACGTGGCCGACGACAACAACGACACCCTGTCGGTGACGGGCCAGTTCGCGCTGACGCCGCTCAAGGACCTGACGACGAACCTCAACTGGATCGTCGGGCCCGAGCAGTTCGACAACAAGACCCACCAGCGGTTCGTGCTCGATTTCGTCGTCAACTACACCGGGATCAAGAACCTCACGCTCGGCCTGAACCTCGACATCGGCCACGAGGAGGACGAGCCGTCGCTCGCAGCCTCGGGGACGCGCGCCGGCACGGACGCGAGCTGGTGGGGGTGGGCCGCGTACGCCGCGTACGACTGGACGGAGAAGCTGCGGACCTCGGCGCGCCTCGAGTACTTCCAGGACCCGGAGGGCGTGCGGACGCTGGCCCTCGGCGCGGGCTCGAAGGTCTCGCTCTGGGAGGTGACGGCGACGACGCAGTACAAGATCTGGAAGGGCCTCGTCGGGCGGCTCGAGTACCGTCACGACGACGCCGACGAGAAGGTGTTCAAGGTCCGGGCGCCCGGCCTCGTGCCCACCTCGAAGAGCCAGGACACGCTGACGCTCGCCCTCTACTACTCGTTCTTCTGATCGGCTTCGTCCGACCGGGGGCGTCTTGATCCCGCCGGGAGAATCCTGTATGTGAGAGGCTGTGACGCCAATCCGCGTGCTCATCGCCAAGGTCGGCCTCGACGGCCACGATCGCGGCGCGAAGGTCGTCGCCCGGGTCCTCCGGGACGCGGGAATGGACGTGATCTACACGGGGCTCCACCGGACGCCCGACGAGGTCGTCGCGGCCGCCGTCCAGGAAGACGTCGACGTGCTCGGCCTCAGTCTCCTCTCCGGCGCGCACATGACGCTCGTGCCGCGCGTCCTCGACCTGCTCCGGCAGGCCCGCGCCGAGGACGTTCTTCTGATGGTCGGGGGCGTGATCCCCGACGAGGACGTGCCCGTTCTCCGTCGCATGGGCGTGAGCGAGGTCGTGCTGCAAGACACGCCGCCCGAGACCATCGTCAATCGCGTCCGCGATCTCGTCGCGACCCGCGAGCGGCGGTAGCGCCGGTGGCCGCCATCGACCTCGCGGCCCTCGCGCGCTCGCGGGGCGTCGATCTCACCGTCTGGCCGCCGCGGTACGATCCTGCCTACCGTCCCGACCCCGGGGCCGAGTGGTGGCTGCCCGAGGTCGAGTGCGCGCCGCCCGCCGCGCGCGACGAGCTCGTCCTCGCGAAGCTCCAGGCGCAGCTCGGCTGGGCGTGGGAGCGGAGCCCGTTCTACCGCCGGAAGTGGCAGCAGGCGGGCGTCTCGCCCGCGGCGCTGAAGACCCTCGCCGATCTCGCGCGGTTTCCCGTGGTCCAGAAGGCCGAGCTGCGCGACGCCCAGGCCGCGCATGCGCCGTTCGGCGACTACCTCTGTGTCGAGCCGGGCGAGGTCGCGCGGATCCACGGCACCAGCGGGACGACCGGGCGACCCACCGTTTTCGGCGTGGGACGCGACGACTGGGAGCGGATCGGCGAGGCCCACGCGCGCATCCTCTGGGGCGCCGGCATCCGCCCGGACGACCGGGTGATGATCTGCTCGTTCTTCAGCCTCTACATGGGCTCGTGGGGCGCCCTCAAGGGCGGCGAGCGGCTGGGCGCGACGGTCTTCCCCTTCGGCGCCGGGGTCGCCGGCCAGACGGCCATGGCCGTGCACTGGGCGCAGGACCTGAGCCCGTCGGCGTTCTACGGCACGCCCTCCTACGCCCTCCACTTCGCGGCCGCGGCGCGGCGGGAGGGCTTCGACCCGCGGAGCTTCGGCTTCCGGGTCCTCTTCTTCTCCGGGGAGCCCGGCGCCGGCATCCCCGCCACGCGACGGCTGATCGAGGAGACCTTCGGCGGCATCTGCGTCGACATGGGCAGCATGGCGGAGATGAGCCCGTGGATGACGAACGCGGAGTGCCGGCACCGCACCGGCATGCACCTCTGGCAGGACCTCGTGTACACGGAGGTCTGCGATCCCGAGACCTTCCAGCCGGTGGAGTTCGGCCGCGAGGGGACGCCCGTCTACACGCACCTCGAGCGGACGTCGCAGCCGATGATCCGTCTCGTGTCGGGCGACCTCGCGCGCTGGATCGGGGACCCCTGCCCCTGTGGCCGCACCTATCCGCGGCTGCCCGACGGTCTCTACGGCCGCATCGACGACATGTTCATCGTCCGCGGGGAGAACATCTACCCGAGCGCCATCGAGGACACGCTGCGCGCGATCGACGGCTTCGGCGGCGAGTTCCGCGTCATCATCTCGCGCCGCGAGGCGATGGACGAGCTGCTCGTCCGCGCCGAGTACGCGGCCACCCACGCCGATCCGGGAGCCCGGGAGGCGCTCCGGGCGACGATGGGCGAGCGGCTGCGCCTGCGCCTCGGCGTCCGCCCGGTGCTGGACCTCGTTCCCGCGGGGACGCTTCCGGGGACGGAGTTCAAGGCGCGCCGGGTGGTCGACGACCGCGACCTCTACCGCCGGACCCTCGGCTCCGCCTGAGACGGGGAGCCGGCGTATGATCGAGGCGACCGAGCCTCGGGCCCGCGCGCGCCCGACCCGCGCCGCCGGCCCAGGAGGGACATCACATGTTTGACCGGGAGGCGATCGAGCGGATCGCGGCGCTCCGGCGCCAGTGGGAGGCGAACGAGCTCCACGAGTTCCTCGAGCGCCAGCCGGAGGCCCGGGGCGAGTACCGGACGGGATCCGGGCTGCCGGTCCAGCGCGTCTACACGCCCGAAGACATCGCGTCCACCCCGTTCGAGGAGATCGGCCTGCCGGGACGCTATCCCTTCACGCGCGGGCCCTATCCCACGATGTACCGCGGCCGACTCTGGACCATGCGACAGATCGCCGGCTTCGGCACGGGCAGCGACACCAACCGGCGCTTCCGCTACCTGATCGAGCACGGGCAGACGGGCCTCTCCGTGGACTTCGACATGCCGACGCTGATGGGGCTCGACTCCGACGACCCACGCTCGCTCGGCGAGGTCGGCCGCGAGGGGGTCGCGGTCGACACGCTCGACGACGTGGAGGCCCTCTTCGAGGCCATCGATCTCGAGCGGATCTCCGTGTCGATGACGATCAACCCGACCGCCTTCATCCTCCTGGCGATGTACGTCGCGCTCGCCCAGGGACGCGGCAACGACCTGAACAAGCTGTCCGGCACGGTCCAGGCGGACATCCTGAAGGAGTACGTGGCGCAGAAGGAGTGGATTTTCCCGATCCGGCCGTCACTCCGACTCGTCCGCGACATGATCGTCTTCTCCGCCGAGAACCTGGCGCGGTACAACCCCATCAACATCAGCGGCTATCACATCTCGGAGGCGGGCGCGACGTCCGTCCAGGAGCTGGCCTTCACGATGGCGAACGCCGTCGCCTACGTCGAGGAGGTGGCGCGGACCGGCGTGCCGGTCGACCGCTTCGCGCCGCGGCTCGCCTTCTACTTCGTCGCGCAGGCCGACTTCTTCGAGGAGATCGCGAAGTTCCGCGCCGCGCGGCGGATCTGGGCGAAGCTCATGCGGGAGCGGTTCGGCGCCACGAAGCCCGAGTCGATGCGCCTTCGCTTCCACTGCCAGACGGCCGCCATCACGCTGACCAAGGCGCAGCCGCTCAACAACATCGTGCGCACCGCGATCCAGGCGCTCTCGGCAATCCTCGGCGGTGCTCAGTCGCTCCACACCAACGGGCTCGACGAGGCCTACGCCATCCCGTCGGAGGAGGCGATGAAGGTCGCGTTGCGGACGCAGCAGATCCTCGCGGAGGAGACGCGGGTGACCGGCGTCGTCGATCCACTCGGCGGCTCCTACTACGTCGAGGCGCTGACGAACCGCGTCGAGGCGGAGGTCTTCGACATCCTCCGGAAGGTGGACGCGATGGGCGGGACCATCCGGGCCATCGAGGAGGGCTACTTCCAGCGGGAGATCGCCGACTCGGCGTACGACTTCGCCCGCCGCAAGGCGTCCGGCGCCGAGACCGTGATCGGGGTGAACAAGTTCGTCGAGCCCGCGGAGCCCGCGCCGCTCGAGATTCACCGCGTCCCGCTGGAGGTCGAGGCGCGCCAGGTGGCGCGGCTGGCAGAGGTCCGCCGGCGGCGGGACGGGACCCGGGTGGCGACGCTGCTGGACCGGCTCGAGTCCCTGGCCCGCGACCCCGCGGCCAACCTGATGCCGGTGACGGTCGAGCTGGTCAGGGCGCGCGCGACGCTCGGGGAGATCGTCGCCCGGCTCCGGCAGGTCTGGGGGGCTTACGCGGAGACGCCCGCGTTCTGAGGGCGGCCAGCGGCCACCGACGAGCGGCCGGATCGACATCCTCGTGAACAACGCCGCGCGCTTCGCCACCCTGCGGCCCCGGCCCTTCGACGCGATCCCGGAGGCGGAGCGGGACCGCGTGATGGCCGTGAACGTGAAGGGCATCTGGCGGTGATCGGGCTGACGCGCGCGCTCGCCCGCGAGCTCGGGGAGCCACGGGATCGAGGTGAACGCGGTCGCGCCGGGCCTGACGCTGAGCGACACCCTCCGCCGGAACCCCGCGATGGCGGGCTTCCAGGCCAGGGCGGTCCTCGAGTCGCACGCCTTCAAGCGCGACGCCGTGCCCGAGGACGTGGGGGGACGATTCCATCCTTGCCCTCCTCGGCGTGCCCTCGTCCTCGGCACCTTCATGGACGGCTTCTCGATGATGGTGACGACGATCCCGGTGATCCTGCCCATCCTCAAGACCCAGAACGTCGATCTCGTGTGGTTCGGGGTGATCGCCACGATCCTGACTGAGACGGCGCTGATCTCGCCGCCCGAAGGCCTGAACGTCTACGTGAGCGTGATACCATTCTTCGTCATGATGATCGTCGCCAGCGTCATCCTGATGGTCTTCCCGCAGATCGCGCTCTTGCTCCCCACCACGATGAAGGGGAACTGAGGCGACCGCGGCGCGAAGCCCGTGGTGACCGGCACCGGGCTGACGGGCACGGTGCGGGCGGCGGTCCTGGTCCGGCCGCGGACGATCGAAATCCGCGAGCTCCCCCTGCCCCCGCTCGGCCCCGACGACGGGCTGCTGCGCGTCGAGGCCTGCGGGATCTGCGGCACCGACTACGAGCAGTACGAGGGCGACGTGCCGCCCCACGACTACTACACGCCCTTCCCCGTGATCCCCGGTCACGAGCCGCTCGGCGTGATCGCCGCCATCGGCGCGCGGGCGCGCGAGCGCTGGGGCGTGGACGTCGGCGACCGGGTGGCCGTACGCTCGGGCTACGGCTGCGGGCGCTGCGAGGCGTGCGCACGCTCCGAGCCCCGGTCGTGCCGGGTGCGCGGCGGGACCTACGGCTTCACCGACGTGGGTAAGCCGCCGTCGCTCTGGGGCGGCTACGCCGACTATATGTACCTCGCGCCGCTCTCCGTCGTGCGCCGAATCGACCGGGCGCTGCCGGCGGAAGTGGCCGTGATGTTCAACCCCCTCGCCGCCGGGATCTCTTGGGCGGCCTCGGTGCCCCGCACCCGCCCCGGCGACCGCGTCGCCATCCTGGGACCGGGTCAGCGCGGCCTCTGCGCCGTGGTCGCGGCGCGCGAGGCCGGCGCGGCCCAGGTCATCGTCACCGGGCTCGGCCGCGACGCCCACAAGCTCCGGCTGGCGCGTGACCTTGGCGCCGACCTCGCCATCGACGTGGAGCGCGAGGACGTGGTGGCGCGCGTGCGCGAAACGACCGGCGGCGGCGCCGACGTCGTGGTCGACACCACGCCGCTAGCGCCCGAGTCCGTCGCGCAGGCGGTGGCGATGGCGGCGCGGCGCGCGCGCATCGTGCTCGCCGGGCTCAAGGGACGCCGCGCCACGCCGGGCTTCTTTTCCGACGACGTCGTCTACAAGGAGCTGAGCCTGCAGGGCGTGCTCGGCATGCCCTACGAGGACTTCGAGCGGGCGGTGGAAATCCTCGAGTCGCGCCGGTACCCGTTCGAGAAGCTCCACACGCACTCGTTCCCCGTCGAGCAGGCCGAGCAGGCGATCCGCACGCTGGCGAGCGGCGCCGGGGGCGCCATCCACGTCGCGATTGTCCCCGGCGCGCCGCCGCAGGCGGCCTGAGCCGCGCCGCGAGACCGTCGGCGCCCTGATCGCCTCGCCACTTCAGCTCGCGCGACCCGGTCCAGGCTCCCCGCGCGCGCGCCGGAAGCGCGGCAGCGTGACCTCCGGCGTGACGTCGTCGAAGACGACCTCGACGGGCAACCCGACGCGGATCTTTTCGTTCGGGACGTCCACCAGATTCGCGGTGAGCCGGGGCCCTTCCTCGAGCTCGACCTGGACGACGTGGTAGGGAATTTCGTCGGCGAACGACGGGAAGTACGGCTTGTGGAAGACCACCCACGTCGTGACCGTGCCCCGCCCGCTGACCGGCGTCCACGCGAAGCGGTCGGACAGGCAGTCGGGGCAGACGGGGCTCGGCGGGTAGCGGAACCGCCCGCACGCCGCACAGCGCTGCAGGGAGAGCTCGTGGCGGCGCACCGCTTCCCAGAAGTCCTGGTTATCGGGCGTGATCCTCGGCAGCGGCTTCGCGTATCCGCTCATCGTCGGCGCCCTTGGGGTCCTTTCACCGCCGGAACACCACCGAGTCGCCCCAGGCGGTGGCCCACTGCATGACACGCGCGCCCTCGACCTGGCGCGCCCCGCACTCGCCGCGCAGCTGGCGGACGATCTCCACGATCGAGTTCCAGCCCGACACGTGGGCCTCCGACAGGAGGCCGCCCGAGGTGTTCATGGGGAGCGCGCCGCCCAGCCCGATGCGTCCGTCCTGCACCCAGACGGCGGCCTCGCCGAGCCCGCAGAATCCGAAGCGCTCCAGCACGAAGAGCACGAGCGGCGAGAAGGCGTCGTAGGTGTAGAGCCCATCGACGTCCTGCTGCGTGACACCAGCCATCCGGTAGACGAGCAGCTCGTCGTCGGTCGGCGTGTAAGGGAAGCGCCGCTGCTTGCCGATGCCGAGCCCGGGCAGCCCGAACAGGAACTCGTCGCGCCCGGCGCGCATGCCCTGCATTCCTGCCAGGAGCACCGGCGGCCGGGCGCCGTCACGCGCACGCTCGGCGGTGGTGACGAGCACGCAGGCGGCGCCGTCGGAGACCACGCAGCAGTCGTAAAGGTGGAGTGGCTCGACGATCCAGCGCGAGCGCTGGTGCGCCTCCAGCGTGAGCGGCTTCTGCATGAGCGCTTGTGGATTCAGGAGCGCGTGGCGGCGGAACGTGATCGGCACGGCCGCGAGCTGGGCGCTGGTGGCGCCGTAGAGGGCCATGTAGCGCCGGAACGACAGCGCGGCCCCGGCCGCGGGCGCGGTGAGGCCGTAGACCGGGTTCTCCTCGTGGGTGCCGCCCTCCTCGCGCGTGCCCTCGAAGTCCCCGGGGCCGCCGAGCAGCCCGCGCTGCTGGGTGAAGCTCACCGCGCACATGCAGGCCACGCACGTGGCGAGCCCCGAGGCGACGGCCATGGCCGCGTGCTGGAGGCTCGGCCCCACGAAGCGCCCGTGCGTCCAGGTCTGGTCGGCGAAGCGGAGGCGCAGACCGACGACCTCGGCGAAGCGGTCGTAGTCGACGCCGAGCGGCCAGCCGATGTTGATGGCGACGCCGTCCACCACGTCCCGGTCGAGGCCGGCGTCGGCGAGCGCCGCCTTGAAGGCCTGGACGGCGAGCTCCATCGGGCTCGACTCGGCCCTGAGGCTGAAGCGGCTCACCCCGACGCCGGCGATGGCCGTCCGGTCCCGGATGGTCCGCGTGGCGGCGTCGGTCATGCCACCGTCTCTCCCAGCGGGGCGAGCCTCCGCGGCGCCACCACCGCTCTCACCGCGGATCTTGCGCGAGCTCGGCGGCCAGCGTCTCGCGCAGCCGGTGCTTCTGCACCTTGCCCGACGCGGTCAGCGGCAGCTCGGCGCGGGTCACGAACCGGAAGTGCTGCGGCACCTTGAAGGCAGCCAGCGCCTTCCGGCAGAAGGCGCGGAGGTCGTCGGCCGACACGCGCTGCTCCTCCTTGAGCACGATCACCGCGGCGACCGCCTCCTCCTTGCGCGGGTCCGGCACGCCGACCACGTACGCCTGCTCGACGTCGGGATGGGTGAGGAGGACTTCCTCCACCTCGAGCGGGGCGACGTTGATCCCGCCCGTCTTGACCATCTCCTTGATCCGCCCGCGGAACGAGAGCCGTCCGTCGGCGTCGATCAGGCCGAAGTCGCCAGTGAGAAACCAGCCGTCGGCGTCGAACGCCGCCGCGTTCTTCTCGGGGTCCTTGTAGTAACCCGGCATCAGGTAGCCGCGGATGCCGATCTCGCCAACCTCGCCTGGCGGCAGTGGCCGGTGCGTCCGGGGGTCGGCGATCCTGATCTCCGTGCCCGGCAGCGGGCGGCCGACGGTGTGCAGGCGCACCTCGACCGGGTCGCGCGCGTCCGTCAGCGCGCAGTTGCCGTAACACTCGGTGAGTCCGTAAACGTTGCAGATCTCGGCGGCGCCGATGTCCATCACCATCTGCATGGCGGGGGGCGGACCGATGGCGGCGCCGGTGCGGAGCGAGCGGAGGTCTCGGCGGCGGCGCTCGGGGTGCTCCCAGAGCGCGAGGGCGATGTTCGGCGTGCCGTAGTAGACGCTGCAGCGCTCGCGCGCGATCAGCGCGAGCGCCTCCCCGGGCTCGAAGTGGTCCTGGAGGACCACCGCGCCACCGTGGGTCATCACGGCGAGGAGCGCGTTCTCGCAACCGAAGCCCCAGAAGAGCGACACGCCGAGCCAGAGGCGATCCGCCTCGGTGAGGTGCTGACGCTCGCCGATGTTGAACATGTTCTCGATGAGGCCGAAGTGCTGGAGCGGCACGCCCTTCGGCGTCGACGTCGTCCCCGAGGTGTAGAGGATGTAGGCGACGTCGCGCGGCTCGACCGCGCGCTGGCGCGCCCAGAGGTCGGCGTCGCTGATCCCAGCGCCCAGCGCCTCGAGGTCAGAAAAAGGTGTGAGGCCCCGGTACCGCTCGGCGCCCAGGCAGATTACGTGACGCAGCTCGGGGCCGCCCGGCGCCTGACCGCGGCCTGCCGTCGGCGCCGCTCCGGCCTCCGCCAGCACGGCGAGGAAGTCCCGGCCGCGGAAGCGGTCGACGGTGATCAGCGTCGCCGCGTCGGAGTGCCGGAGCACGTAGGCCAGCTCGCGCCCCGTCGACCACGTGCTGACGGGCACCAGCGTCGCTCCGAGCATCGTGACGGCGAAGTCGGCCAGGAGCCATTCCGTGCGGTTCTCCATGAGGAGCGCGACCTTGTCGCCGCGCTCGACGCCGAGCGCGAGAAGCCCCTTCGCGAGCTGCCGCACCCGCGCGCGGTAGTCTCGGTAGACCAGTCGCTCCTTGCCCCACACCACCGCCTCTCGGTCGGGATAGCGCGCGGCCATCTCGTCGAGGAGGTCGGGGAGGGTACGGCTCTGCGGTATGTCCACCGGATCCCTCGCTCACCTCACCCCTGTGCCCCGGCTGCCGGGAGGTCGACGCCGCACACGCCCCGCGCCACCTCGGTCGAGATCTTCTTTTCCCGGAGATCGCGCGCTACCAGCGTGCCGTCCCGCTCGCCGGATGGGCCGTAGCCGCCCGCCCCCGGTGTGATGATCGTCACCGCGTCGCCCTCGACACCGAGCCTCGCCTTCAGTTCGGGATCCCTCTCGGTCTTGCGGGTCACGACTTCGCGAGGAACCGCGTGAACTCGGCGACGCCCGACAGACCGTCGAACCCCAGTCCCTGCTCCCACAGCGCCTCGAGGGCCTCGCGCGGCAGCGTCCGGGCCGCGTTGGACTCGAACTTCTCGTGGAGCTCGGCCTCGGTCATCGGATGCTCACGGGAGCCCCGCGAGACATCCATGCGCGCTTCGATCTCCGAGCCATCCCGGAGGCGAAGCCGCACCCAGCCGGGGAAGTGCTCGGGGAAGGGCAGCGTGTTGTCGATCTGGTAGGTGGTGCGCGCGGTCAGGGCGAGGATGCGTGGATCGCGGATGCGGGCCTCGGAGAAATCGTCGATGCCGGCCTGACCTTCGGCGAGAACCACCGCCACCGCATAGGGCAGGCTGAAGCGCGCCGCGTAGGCGTTCGCCGGCCGGCGCTTGTCGGCCAGCGGCTCGCAGAGGATCGGGACCGCGGGACCCGGCACGCGGAGCTCGATCGCCTCGACGTCCTCCGGAGTCAGCTGGTGCTTTGCCCGGAGCGATCGCGCACAGTCCATGTACGGGTGGCTCAAGTGGCCACAGGGATAGGGCTTGAAATCGGTGTTCAGAACTTCCCATTCCTGGCCGAGGCCGGACGTGAGCCGAGTGAGATCCGGACGCGCCGGAGTGGCATAGGCGTTGAACAGGCCGAAGCGTCCCTCCAGCGCCGCGGCCGGTCCCGTGTACCCCCGGGCCGCCAGGAGTGCGGCGACGATGCCGGCATGGGCCGCCCAGCCGGGGTGCAGCCGCTTCGTCCACGCCCCGTCCGCGAGGAACTCCAGCGAGCCCGCGGCTTGGCTGCCCGCGATGCCGATGGCGTGCGCCAGATGACTGGCGTCGAGTCGCAACAGACGGCCGGCGGTGACGGCCGCGGCAAACGTCCCGCACACGCCGGTGGCGTGGAAGCCCCGCGCATGGAAGCCGCTAGGCACCGCCATTCCGATACGCAGACCCACCTCATAGCCGGCGACCGCCGCGGTCACCGCCTCTCGGCCGGTCGCACCGGTCCGCTCGGCCACCGCCAGCGCCGTGGGGATGACGACGCCGCTCGGATGCACGAGCGCGACGCTATGGGTGTCGTCGAAATCGTTGCCATGGGCCAGGGCCCCGTTGTACAGGGCTGCCCACGTCGCCGGTAGCCGGTCCGGCTGACAGAAGAGCGTGGCCTCCGGACGCCCGCCCTGGCTGCGGACCACATCGGCGATCGCCGACGCGTATTCCGTCCCAACGCTGGCCAGGCATACGCCGACCGTGTCCAGCAGGCGGAGGCGCACGTTCTCGACCACCTCCGACGGAAGCTTCGCGTACTCGAGCTCGGCGGCAAAGCGCGCCAGCTCCATCGAGCACGTCTCTGTCATGGACTCCCCCCGATCTTCACCCCCGCCCACTCCTCCAGGACCCTGACGAGGTTGGTGAAGTCCTCGGGCCCGAGACCGCGGCTGGCGGCCAGGCGCCACATCTCGATCACTTCCCGGCAGATGAACGTCGGAACCTGGAGGCCCGCAGCGAGCTCGCCGAACAGGCTCACGTCCTTGAGCATGTGATCCACGGCAAAGCCGTAGTCGAAGGTCCGCGTGAGCACCGCCCGGGGAAACTTGTCCTGGGTGGCGCCGCTCCGGCCGCTGCTCACGTTGAGGACATCGAGCGCCAGAGCCGGGTCCAGGCCCGCCTTGACTGCCACGACCATCGCCTCGGCCGTCGCGGCCAGGGTCGTCGCGGAGAGCATATTGTTGACGAGCTTCATGGCCTGGCCCAGCCCCGGCTCGGCTCCGATGTAAAACACGTTCTTGCCGAGGATCGACAGCAGCGGCCGCAGCGACTCGAAGACCGCCTTGTCGCCGGCTGCCATGATGCTCAGCGTGCCCGCCTCCGCCCCCCGCACTCCTCCGCTCACCGGAGCGTCGAGGTAGCGAACTCCCCGGGCTTGGAGCTCCGCCGCCACCGCGCGCGCTGCGCGCACGCCCGAGGTCGAGAGATCCACGACGACATGGACCTGGCCCAGCCCGCGGCCGTCAGGACCGAGCGTGACCTGTTCGAGCGCGGCGGGGCTCGGCAGGCTCAGGAAAATCGTGCCGGCCCGCTCGAGTACCTCTGTCACCGAACTGCACACGCTCGCCCCGCGAATCGCCCGGAAGGGCTCCCGGGCCGCCGGGACGACGTCGAACACGTGGACGCGAAGGCCATGATCCAGGAGCCTCCGGGCCATCGGGCTCCCGATCTTTCCCACTCCGAGGAACCCGACCTGTTCTGTCATTTGCAAGTCTCCGGCACGGTTCAGCGCGCTATCGACGCAGCAGTCGGCCGAGGGTCGCCGCATCGCTCACCAAGTCGAGGCCAAGGATCGCCTCAAAGAGACGGTCCGCGTGTGCCCCGTCGAATACCCGGCGGGCGTAGGCGTGGAACTTCCGCTCGACGTCGTACTGTGTTGGATACGCGAGGTCCGCCAGCCACTCTTCCTCGACCCGCCCGCCCTTCAGCGTCACCCTCACGCCCCCCGCTTTGCGTCCGGGAAAGACGCGTGTTGCCTCGGCGTCGACGACCACTTGGACCCGTCGCGCCAGGCGCGCGATCGACTCCGTCGAGCATGCGAGCAGGTGGTCCAGCGTGAGCTCGCCGTCCAGGAGTACGGCCGCCACCACGAACTGGTTGCTCATCTGAGCTTGGATGATCTCCTCGAACGGACCCGGGTTGTCCACGCCGGGGCACGTCTTGCCGAGGGGGAACGTCCGGACCGTCACCGTCTCGATCTCGTCGGGTGGCAGCGACGTTCGGCGCCGCAGGCGCTGGGCGGCCTGGATCACGCTCTGGAGGTAGGCGCAGGCAGGCGCCGGCTTGTGGTAGACGTTGAAGATCTCCCAGTGCCGCCCGAGGTCCGCCAGCACGCGATCGACGTCGACCGGACCGCCGGCGAACGCGCTGCCGAACCCCGCCGGTCCCTCGATCGCTTCCGGCGCGGTTCGCAACCCCTTCCCGGCGAGGTGGGCAGCCACCAGGCCGTTGCGTGCGGCAAACGCGTTCTGGAAGTAGAAGTCCGTGGTCCCGGCGTTCGCCCATTCGTTGAGGCCGAGGCCGAGATTGGCCGCCATCCCCAGCGCGTTGGCCATCGCGTCCGCCGAGAGCCCGAGCAGCTTTCCGGTGGCGGCCGCGCTGGCGAGCGCGCCGAACGTGCTGCTTGGGCGGTATCCGGAGCTGTTGAAGTGGTCTCCGACAATGCACTTGCCGATCCGTCCGCCGACCTCATAGCCGGCCAGGATCGCCGTCAGGAGGTCCCGGCCGGTGCCCCCAGTGGCTTCCACTTGGGCCAGTGCGGCCGGGATCACCATCGTCCCGAAGTGGGACTGGCTCTCCATGTGCATGTCTTCGTAGAGGAGGCTGTGCGCCGCCACCGTGTTCGCGAACGCCGCCTCTCCCGGCGTCGACGTGTCCGCCGTCGCCCACAATGTCGACGTCCCACGTCCGCCCACGGCCAGCGCCGTCCCGCGCGCCAGCACGGTCCACGGCCAGTCGTGCCCGCCGAGGGCGTTGGCCACGCCATCCAAGACGCAGAGCTGGGTCTTGGCGCGGACCTCGGCGGGCAGGGCGTCGTAGGTGAGATCTGCGACGAAGGCACCGAGTCTCTGGGTCGCCGTCAATCGTCCCATGTGTCCCCCCTCGTCGGTGGTTCCTGGACTCAGTGTCGACCGAGGCCGTACACCCAGGCAGCTGCCCGACGACTGACCTTCTCGTCGGTCAGGTCCTGCGCGATCGCCGCGCGATCACGCGTCGACGGATCGCCCCATCCCCCTCCGCCGGCCGTCCGGTGACTCCACATGTCCCCGCCCGCGATATCCACCACCACCTTGGACGGCAGGCGGCGCCATCGCCCCCCGCGCCCGCCTGCGGAGAGGCGGTTCTCGGAGGGCGCGCCCGGCGCGCCCCCGGCGAGTCCCCACGGGCTCAGCCGCGAACGGTCGGAGCGGATCTGCAGGACGGCGCGACGCCCCAGGAACCGGACGTCGCGCTGGATCGCCATCCCGCCCCGATGGCGCCCTGGGCCGCCGGTGTCGGGCACGAAGCCGTAGCGCTCCACCCGCAAGGGGAAGTTCGCCTCGATGAGCTCGCAGCTCGTGTTCTGCGTGTTCGCGATGGGCGAGGCCACCCCTTCGAGCCCGTCGCCGGCCGGCCGGCCGCCGAAGGCCCCCGAGATGACTTCCATGAAGACGAACGGCACGCCCAGCTCGTCTTCGCCGCCGACACTGATCACCGCCGGCCCGCCATCGCCCGCTGCGGGGACGCGATCGGGCAGGGCCTGGGCAAAGGCGCCGAAAAGCGCATCAGTGACCCGGTACGCGGTGACCGCCCGCGCGGCGCAGGCGGCCGGGAAGGCCATGTGGACCACGGTGCCCTCCGGCGCCACCACCGTCAGCACGCGCTGGAAACCGGCGTTGTTGGGGATCTCCTGCCCGACGATGGCCTTGACGACGAAGAACACCGCGGAACGGGTGATCGAGAGCGGCGCGTTGATGGCGCCGCGGACCTGCGGCGCCGTCCCCGCGAAGTCGACGGTGATGGCGTCACCCCCGACCTCGAGGGCCACCTCGATCCGGACGGGCGCGCCGCCGAGCCCGTCGTCGTCCATGTGATCGACGAACGTGTAGCGTCCCGGGCGCAGCTCGCGGAGCGCCGCGCGAGCCATGCGCTCTCCGTACTCGATGAGCTCGGCCATGTACCGCCGTAGCGTCGCCGGTCCCAGCCGGCCGGCGAGCCGGACGAGCTGCATCTGCGCCGTGTTGCACGCGGCCACCTCGGCGAGGAGATCGCCGATCACCGTCGCCGATTGCCGCACGTTGGCGCCGAGGAGCGTCACCCACGTCCGGTCGAGCTCACCGCGCGCATAGAGCCTCAGCGGCGGGATGCGGATCCCTTCCTGGTAGATCTCGGTGGAGTCGGCGGCGTTTCCGCCTGGCACTCGACCGCCGATATCGGCCATGTGGGCCACGACGGCCGCGAACCCCAGCAGCTCGCCGGCGACGTGGATCGGCTTGAAGAGGAACATGTCGGGCAGGTGCATTCCACCCGAATAGGGATCATTCATCATGACGACGTCGCCCGGATCGAGCCCGCCCGGGAACGCCGCCAGCACCGCCTCCATCGCCGCCGGAATCGCGCCGAGGTGCACCGCGAGGCCGACGCCTCCGGTGACCAACTCCCCGCGCGCGTTGCACAGTGCTACCGAGAAGTCGCGCGCATCCTTCACGCCGAGCGACCGCGCCGTGCGGGCGAGGGTCACACACATCTCGTCGGTGATCGAGCTCAGGCTGTTCTTGACAAGCTCGAGCGTGATTGGGTCGACCCGGGCGGCATCGGCCGCTGGCCCATCCCCGTCCTCGCCAGTCGGCAGGACCATCACGACGTTGCCGAAGGCATCGAGGCGGGCCACGCAGCCGACGGGAACGAGGACGGTGGTGTCCAGCTCCTCCACGATGGCCGGCCCCGGCAGCCCGTCGGCGGGAATCTCGCCCCGTGTCACCACCGGGGCGGCCCGCCAGCCAACGGCCGGACCGAAATAGGCGTTCCGGATGTGCCCGGGGCCGAACCCGGCACCGGGTGTCATGGTCTGCCGTCCGATCTCAGCGTAGGATGGCTTCGCGGTGAGGCCGCGCGCCCGGAGTCGTGCGGCCACGAGTTGCACGCGGGAGACGTCCTCGCGGTACCCGTAGACGCGCTCGTGCTCGGCGCAGAAGATCGTGGCGAGCTGCTCCAGGGTCGTGACATCTACCGTCCCCCGGGGGGCTTCGACCACGAGCTCGTAAGACTGCCCGAGGTAATGCATCGTGACGGACCGATCCAGCGCCACCTGCTCGGACCCGAAACCCTCTGAGGCGAGGTCGGTCAGGGCCTGCCCCTCGAACTCGGCGAAGACGTGGTTCAAGCGCCCGACGTCCGCGCCGTCCATTTCGCGCACCGTCCTGAGGACGGTGCGGGAATAGACGTGCTGAACGTCCGCCATCAGCAGGCCGAGCGCGCTGAAGAGGCCGGGCGAGACCGGCACGATGACGCGGCGCAGGCCCATGGCCCGGGCGATCTCGGCGGCGTGCAGGGGGCCCGCGCCGCCGAACGCCACCAGCGCGTAGTCCCGGGCCTCCCGCCCCCGCTCCACCGTGACCGCCCGGACCGCGCGGATCATGTTCGATGTCGCGACCGAGTAGATCCCGTAGGCGGCTTCGTCGACGCCGAGCCCCGAAGGGCGAGCGATCATGGCGGCGACCGCCTCCCGGGCGCGATCGACGAAGATCTGTCGCGCCCCGCCCGCGATCGCCTCCGGGCTGATGTAGCCGAGGATGGCGTAGGCGTCGGTGACCGTCGGCTCGGTCCCGCCAAGCCCGTAGCACGCCGGCCCTGGCGCCGCACCCGCACTCCGGGGACCGACGCGCAGCGCACCGCCCGCGTCGAGCCACGCGACGCTCCCCCCGCCCGCGCCCACCTCGGCGATCTCGATCGAGGGAACGCGGATCACGTGGCCGCCGCCGGCGGCGGCGCCGGCCGCGCGATTCATGCCGCCGCCGACGTGGTACTCCGAGGCCTGGAACGGCCGGTTCCCCTCGATCAGCGAGGCCTTCGCCGTGGTGCCCCCCATGTCGAAGGCGATGAGATTGGGCTCGTCCGTCTGGCGCGCGAGATAGCAGCAGGCGAGCACCCCGGCCGCCGGGCCCGACTCGACGATGTGCACGGGCTGGCGCCGGGCAAGCTCGGCGGTGATCACCCCGCCGTTCGACTGCATCACCAGCAAGCGGCCCTCGTAGCCGACGGAGGCGAGCGCCTCGCGCAGCTTGTCCAGGTAGCGGTCGACGACCGGCATCAGGTACGCGTTGATGGCGGTCGTGCTCGTCCGCTCGAACTCCTGGATCTCAGCGAGCACCTCGTGCGACACGCACATCGTGAGCTCGGGACAAGCGGCCGCCGCCCACTCCTTGATCAGCCGCTCGTGGCTCGGGTTGGCGTAGGAGTTCAGGAGACAGACGGCGACACTTCCGATCCCGGCCGCCCGGAGCCGTGTGAGCGCCCGGACGACCTGGTCCCGGTCGGGCGCCTCCAAGGCCTCGCCCCGCGCCGACATCCGCTCGCCCACCTCGAGCCGCAAGCCGCGCGGGATCAACGGCCGCGGCTTCCGCCAGCCGAGGTCGTAGATGTCGGGGCCCCACCGGCACCGCCCGATCTCCAACACGTCCCGGAACCCGCGCGTCGTCAGGAGCCCAACCGGCGGACCGCTACTCTCCATGACGGCATTGGTGGCCACGGTCGTGCCGTGGATGAAGCCGTCGAGGTCGGCGCCGTCGAGGCCCTCCTCGGCCAGGACCTCGCGCAGCCCGTCCTGCACCCCGCGGGAGTAATCGTCGGGGGTCGAGAGGATCTTCTTGCGGGCGATGCTATTGTCCGCGCGAAGGACTAGCAGGTCGGTGAAGGTGCCACCGATGTCGACCCCGACGCGAAAGCGCCTGATGCCCACGTCCTCGATTGGCTTCGGGAGACGTCGCTGCGTAAACGGTAGCGCCGCGCCTCAGGTGCGGAACGACGGATCGAGGCGATCCAGGCGCCGGAGCAGCCCGGGCCAGATCAGGCCTCCCCGGCTGCCGCGCGGGCTGGATGCGGCCATGACCTGGGCGTAGGCCGTCTCCATGATCTCCTTGGGCACCGGAATCAGTTCCCCGCCGCCCGATTGCGCGCGCACCTGGATCGCGCAGGACGTTTCCAGGTAATACATCGCGACGAACGCCTCGGCGACCGTCTCGCCCACGGTCAGCAGCCCGTGGTTGCGCAGGATCAGCGAGGTCTTGTCGCCGAGGTCCGCGACGAGACGCGGCTTCTCGTCGTCGCGCAGCGCCGGGCCTTCGAAGTCGTGGTAGCCCAGGCGCGCGAGCACGGAGATCGAATGCTGCGAGATGGGAAGCAATCCCGCCCGCTGCGTCGAGACGGCCACGCCGTTCAGGGTGTGGGTGTGGAGCACGCACTTGGCATCGTGCCGTGCGGCGTGGATGGCGCTATGAATCACGAAGCCGGCCGGGTTCACCGGGAACGGCGAGTCCTCGATCTTGTTGCCCTGAAGATCGATCTTGACCAGGCTGGAGGCCGTGATTTCGTCGAAGAACATGCCGTAAGGATTGATGAGGAACTGGTCCTCCGTGCCCGGCACCCGCGCCGTGATGTGCGTGAAGACGAGGTCCTCCCAGCCGTAGCGCGCCACGAGCCGATAACACGCGGCGAGATCCACCCGCACTGCCCATTCTTCTGGCGCGACCTTGTTCATACGGAGTCCCCTCTTAGCGGACCTTGTAACTCAGAACTCCAGCCGGGGCAATACCCGAGTTGTTGTACGGCCACTTCGACGAGCGCGACCCCTTCGACCCCGGCAGGAAGGAGCGGACGATGCCCTATGATCTGGTGATCAAGCACGGCACGGTGATCGACGGCTCGGGCCTGCCCCGGTACCGGGCCGACGTCGGCGTGCGGCACGGAGCGTAGGCGGTCCATAGCCCCTTCTGCCGGAGCGGCACGTCGAGCCGTGAGCGCGCGGGCGGAGCCCCTCAGGAGTGCCGGGACGCGGCCACGAGCATCGAGAACCTCGGTCCCGGCGCGAGGTGGCGCTCGAGGATCCCGCCGGCGAGGAAGCTGTAGAAGTGGAGCATCGTCTCGCCCACGGTCCCGAAGAGACCGACGACGGTGGCGCCGAGCTGGCGCGCGCGGTGCAGCTCCTCGATCGCCAGCCTGGGGTCACGGAGCGGCACGATCGCGGCCCACTTCAGGCGGTCGGGGCGCCGCGCGCCGGTCTTCCCCATCCACGTGTTGTAGCTGCGCATGAGCGCCGCCTCGAAGAGGATGTCCTCGCTCATCGGCTGGAGGAACACGGTGGGGAAGATCACCTGCAGGTCGATGCCGGCTCCGTCCATGTCCTGGAGCTGCGCGTCCACGTCCGTCATCGACTGGGAGCCGATGGAGAAGTGCTTCTCGCGCGCGAAGCGCATCCCCGTCGGCGTGCCATAGACGAGCGTGCCCCGTCCCATCGGCTTCGGGAAGACCGCGCCCTCGCGCGCGCCGGCCGGGAAGGTCCGCGGCGGCCGGCTAGCGCGAGATCGTGAGCCGTTCGGCGCCGTAATTGGTGGGATCGTGCCAGGGGCGGCCCTCGGCGAAGCGCGTCGACCTGAACGGCCCGAGATCAGCGGTCCGCGGGCGGCCGTGGACGATCCATTCGGCCAGGCACTTGCCGATGGCCGGCGAGGTCTTGAACGACGTCCCCGAGTCTCCGAGCATGGCGTAGAGGCCGCGGACGGACGGGATCTCGTCGATGATGGGCCGGCCGTCCGGGCTCATCATGATCATTCCGGCCCAGCCGCCGCGCATCGTCGCCTCGCCAAACGCGGGGAAGCGCGTCGCGAGCGTCTTGCGGCACAGGGCGACGTACGCGGCGTCCACCCCCTCGTCGTAGGCGTCCGGGTCGGCATGTCCCGCGCCCAGCTCCACGCCGATCAGCGTCGCCGCCTCCCCCTCCGGGCGGAGCCACGAGTGGTGGACGGCGTCGATGACGGCCGGGTGGCGGAGGGTGAAGCCGTGGGGCCAGCGGAAGACCGCGACCTGGATGCGGTGCGGGCGCAGCCCGAAGTCGAGCCCGAGCGGCGCGAGGAGGCTCCCGGCCCACGCGCCGGGCGCCAGGACGACGACGGGCGCGTCGACGCGCCCCCGGGCGGTCTCCACGCCCCCGACCCGTCCGCCCCGCGCGAGGACCCGCGTGACCTCGCAGCCCGTCTCGATCGCCACGCCCAGCCGCCGCGCCGCGTCGGCGAAGGCGAAGGTGGTCGCGTTCGGGTCCGCGAAGCCGGAGTCGGGTTCCCACGCGGCGCCGCCGACGTCGCCGAGGTCGCAGTCGGGGAGCAGCTCGGCCAGCTCGTTCTTCGAGACCACCCGCGTCTCGATGCCGATCCGCCGCTGCGTCTCGACGTTCTGGCTCAGCGCGTGCTCGTACCCGCGGGGGACCAGCTGGACGAAGCCCACCGGCTCGAAGCCGCAGTCGCCGCCCACCACGGTGGCGAAGTCGCGGAAGGTCTTGAGGCTCTCGAAGGCGAGCCGGGACTCCGCCTCGTTGGTGTAGTGCATGCGGACGAGCGCCCCCGACTTGCCGGTGGCGCCCGCGCCGAGGTGGCGTCGCTCGAGCAGCCGAACGTTTCGGACGCCGAGGACGGCCAGGTGAAAGGCCACGCTCGCACCGTTGGCGCCTCCGCCCACGATCACGACGTCCGCGCTCGCCACGTCCCGTCTCCTCTCCGAGCGGCTCGAGCCGTGCCGATTGTGGCACGGTTCGGGCGTGGCTCGCCAGGGTCGGGAGCGGACCGCCGCCGGGGCGGCGGCTCAACCCGCTGGTGGCCCACGGCCGCCGACCCCCGCCCGTCGTGGACGGGAGAGAGCCTGAAGATGGTCGAGGATTCTGCCGCCTGAAGATCGTGGAGGATTCTGCTAGACTGAAGTACCGGGTCGAGCCCTGGAGGGATCGCTTGGCTCAAACAGACGCCGTCCACGCGCTGCAAGAACGCCTCGCATTCGAGCAGAAGCTCGTCCAGCTCGTCGATCGCATCCACTCCGCGAAGAGCCTCGACGCCATCTTCACCGAGCTGCACGGCGAGATCCTCGCGCTCTTCGACGCGGACCGGATGACCCTCTACGCCGTCGACCACGACAAGAAGGAGCTCTACTCGAGGTACCTCCAGCTCGACACGGTCCGGGAGATCCGCCTGCCCATCACCGAGAAGAGCATCACCGGCTCCGTCGCCACCTGGCGGCAGATCGTGAACATCGCCGACGCCTACGACAAGGCGGAGCTGGCCCGCATCTCGCCGAACCTCGGGTTCGACAGCTCGTGGGACCAGAAGACGGGGTTCAGGACCACCCAGGTGCTGGCCGTGCCGATCGTCCACGAGGGCAAGACGACGCTGGGCGTGCTCCAGCTCCTGAACAAGAAGCACGGCCCGCGGTTCACCAAGGAGGACGAGACCAGCGCCGCCCGCATCGCCAAGACCCTGGGCATCGCCTTCAACAACCAGGCGCAGCTCGGCCAGCGCCGCGGCGGCAAGTTCGATTACCTCCTGACGCAGCAGCTCATCACCCAGGAGGAGCTGAACGCGGCGACCGGCGAGGCGCGGCGGCGACAGGTGGACCTCGAGGCGGTCCTGACGGAGCAGTACAAGATCCAGCGGGGCGACATCGGCGCCGCCCTCAGCCAGTTCTACAAGGTTCCCTTCGTCGAGTTCAGCGACAAGATCATCCCGCCTCCCGACCTCATGAAGGAACTGAAGCTCGAGTTCCTCAAGCGGAACCTCTGGCTGCCCCTGAGGCGGGAGGACAAGGCCGTCACCGTCCTGATCGACAACCCCCAGGACCTCCAGAAGGTCGACAGCGTCAACCACCTGCTGTCGGGCTACAAGATCCAGCTCGCCGTCGGGCTCAAGAAGGACATCCTCCAGTACCTGGGCGTCGCGGGCGGCGAGCAGGCCGGCGGGTCGAAGGAGTCCATCTCCAACATCCTCGGCGAGCTCCAGGCCGAGGACGCGCCCGGGGCGAGCGACGACGCCTCGGGCTACGACGTCGACGAGAACGACAGCAGCATCATCCGCCTGACGAACCAGATGATCATCGACGCGTACAAGGCGCGCGCGTCGGACATCCACGTCGAGCCCTACGGCCCCCAGAAGGACGTGCTCGTCCGGTTCCGCATCGACGGAAGCTGCCGGGAGTACCAGAAGGTTCCCGGCACCTTCCGCCGGGCGATGGCGGCGCGCCTCAAGATCATGGCGATGCTCGACATCGCCGAGCGGCGCAAGCCTCAGGACGGCAAGATCAAGTTCAGGATGCAGGACCGGGAGATCGAGCTCCGCGTGGCGACCATCCCGACCGCGGGCGGCAACGAGGACGTGGTGATGCGCATCCTCGCGGCGAGCGAGCCGATCCCCATCGACAAGCTCGGGATGACGGAGCGCAACCTCGGGGAGATCAAGAAGATCGCCGAGAAGCCGTACGGGCTGATCCTGGTCGTCGGGCCGACCGGCTCGGGCAAGACCACCACGCTCCACTCGGTCCTCGGCTACATCAACAAGCCCGAGCGCAAGATCTGGACCGCGGAGGACCCCGTCGAGATCACGCAGTACGGCCTCCGGCAGGTGCAGGTCCAGCCCAAGATCGGCTTCACCTTCGCAGGAGCGATGCGCGCGTTCCTCCGCGCCGACCCGGACGTGATCATGGTCGGCGAGATGCGCGACGAGGAGACGGCGTCGACGGGCATCGAGGCCTCCCTGACCGGGCACCTCGTGTTCAGCACCCTCCACACGAACAGCGCCGTCGAGACCGTGATCCGTCTGCTTGACATGGGCCTCGACCCGTTCAACTTCGCCGACGCGCTGCTGGGCGTCCTCGCGCAGCGCCTCGTCAAGCGGCTCTGCCCGGAGTGCAAGGAGGAGTACCACCCGGAGCGCGACGAGTACGACGAGCTGGCAGCCGCGTGGGGCAAGGAGGACTTCGAGAAGCTCGAGATCACCTACGATGACGACTTCTCGCTCTACCGGGGCAAGGGCTGCGGCAACTGCAACAACAGCGGCTACCGCGGCCGCGCCGGCATCCACGAGCTCCTCATCGCGACGGACGAGATCAAGCGGCTCATCCAGACGAAGGCCCGCGTGTCCGAGATGCTCGTGCGCGCGAGGGTGGAGGGGATGACCACCCTCGTCCAGGACGGTATTCTCAAATCGTTGAGCGGCGTGACCGACTTCCGTCAGGTCAAGGCCGTCGCGATCAAGTAGCCGCGCCTTCTCCCTCGGACCGTAGCGCCACCCGCCGGAAGCTCGCGTACAGCAGGACATCGTAGACGATCTTCAGCGTGCCGCCGAGCGCGAACGGCGCAGACAGCGCGATCGCCTGCATCACCCACCCCGTCAGCGCGGGCGTCAGCGCCTGGGCGACCGTCCGCGCGAGGGTCGTCGTGGTCGCCGCCGCCTCTCGCTCGTGGTCGTCGACGACCGCCATGACGTAGGCCTGGCGCGTCGGGACGTCCATCTGGGACAGGAGGTGGCGGAGGAAGAGGAGCCCGACCGCCGACCCCGCGGTCGGGGCCACCGCGATCGCGATCAGCACGACGTTCGACGCGAGGTGGGAGACGACCATCGTGTTCAGGAGCCCGAAGCGCCGGGCCAGGGGCGCGGCCAGCCCGAGCGATGCCGCCGTCAGGAGCTGCGAGACGAAGAAGACGAGGCCGAGCGCGTCGAGGCCGAGACCGTAGCGCGCGTGGAGGAAGTACGCCACGAGCGACTGTACAACGAATCCCCCCGCGAAGGAGTCCAGCGCGAAGAGCGCGGCCATGCGCCGGATGAGCGGCGCCGAGGGCAGCGTGCCGCCGGGCTTCCGGACGACCGCGGGCCCCCCCTTGAGGCGCAGATAGGCGAGAGACTGCACGCCCGCGCCGCCGAGGAACACGAGGAAGAGCGGGCCGTAGGCCGGGAGGACGCCGACGACGGCCGCACCGAACGCCGCGGCCCCGTAGCCCAGGAGGTTGTAGACGCTCAGGAAGGCGGTCCGGCGGGGGGCGGGGACCGCGCGGGCGATCAGGACCTGCTCGACCGTGAGGAACGGTCCCGTTTCGCCCGCGCCGACGGCGACGTTGCCGAGCATCGCCGCCGCGACCACGAGCCACGGGTTCGAGGAGCGAAGGAGGATCAGGGCGGCGACGCCCGACAGGGCCGCGAGGCCGAGGAGCGCAGCGCGCCCGCCGTACCGCTCGGCCGGACGCCGGATGGCCCACGTCAAGGCGCCGCTTGCCGCGAGGGTGAGCGTCACGGCAACGCCCACCCCCACCGCGCTCATTCCGAGGGCGGCGAGGTACACGGGCAGGACGATGCCGAGGAAGCCGTAGCAGAAGGTCCGCGCGGTCTTGGCGACGAAGACCGCGGCGACCTCACGGGGGAGCGCCATGGACTCGCGCGCGGCAGTAGGCGTAGAGCGCGTCGTACACGTGGAACTGTCGCGTCATGTTGTCATGGTCGTCGCGGGCGATCGCGCGGAAGCCGGAGGCGACCGCGTAGAGTCCCCACGACTCGGGGGTCAGTTCGCGGGCCTCCGTGTCCGCCCCCCGGACGATCGGCGCCAGCACGCGGAGCGCGGGGTCGTCGAGCCGGTACTTGGCGAGGAACGCGTCGAACGAGCACAGCTCGCCGTGATGGCCCAGCTCGACCCCCGGCACGTCGAAGGGGATCGCGCGCTCCCCCTCCGCGACCTGCATCACCTCGTCCGCAGGCACGAAGCGGAAGACCGGCTCGGGATCGATGAATCGAGCGATGAGCCAGGGGCAAGCGATCCGATCGACCCGGGCCTTCTCGCGCGTCACCCACCTCATCGCAGCCCTCCTCGTCTCGCCGCCGCTCGCGGCGGCGCACCGGTCAGTTCGGCGTACCACCCTACCTCAGACCGGCCGTAGAGCTCGGGGGTTGACAGTGGCTCAACTCGTGTTTAGTATATGGACGACTGACGGAGGTCAACGGCGATGAACCCGGTTGAGCGTGTCCTGCAGGACGAGCTGACCCACCTGATCGATCGCCTGGCCGCGTCCCTCCCGGACGGCAGCCTCGAGGCGATCAGCTCCACGACCCCCACCCTCCGCGCCCGCCTCGACGAGGTCGAAGCGCAGCTCGCCGGAACCCGGGCGACGCTCCTCGAGGGCTACGGCCGGTGGCGCCGGGCGCTCGAGGACCTCGAGAACCTCTGGGCACTCGGCGCCTGGCGGTCAGCCGCGGCGCAGGAGCCGGCCGAGCACACCTCGACGCTCGCCGCCTGAGCGGGCGCGCGCCGCGACGTACGCGGCGCGGATCGCGTCGAAGCGCTGCCAGTAGTCCGGGAGCTCCCTGGCGAGCACCGCCTGGCGCGCGAGCAGCGCCTCCACGCTTGCGTCGGGCGGCGGGACCGGACCTGGCCGCGTCCCGAGGGACGCTGCCTCGCCCGGGCCGGTCACGAAGTCCCGCTGCAGGCGCTCGAGGAACTCGCGCACGATCGCGGTGAACTCCTCGCGATCGCGATCCCTGTCGGCGGCGGGCAGGGGCAGGCCGCGGGCGCGCCGCGCCTGAACCATCGCGTCCAGGCAGGCGAAGTCGACCGCTTCCTCGAGCCGCTCGCGGAGCTCTCCGTCGAGGCGGTCGCGCAGGGTTCCGGACTCGCCGGGGTCGCGACGGAAGGAGGTGCCGAAGGGGGACGGGCTCACGGGGCCAGCATTCGGCGCAGGCCGATCGCGAGCGCGGTCGGCGTCATACCGAACGCGGAGAAGAACGGCGTCGGGTCGCAGGTGTTCTCCTCCTCGAGCATCAGGAGCTGGTCCGGGGTCAGCGGGAAGTAGGGCAGGGGATGGAGGACGCGCGTCGTCCGGCGTACGAGCCCGAGCGGGACGTGGAGCTTCAGCACCCGCCGTCGCCCCACGATCTCGCCGATCAGATCCAGAAGGTCACCCAGCGCCACCGCGTCCGGACCGCCCACCTCGTACGCCTGCTTGACGGTTCCCGGGAGCGCGAGCGCGCGGGAGAAGCCTTCGGCGACCTGCTCGACCGCGACCGGCTGGAGGCGCTGGCTCCCGTCTCCGATAACGGGCACCACGGGAAGGCGCCGCACCATCCGGGCGAGCATCGACACGAAGCCATCGCCCCGGCCGTAGATCACGGACGGACGGAAGATCGTCCACGAGAGAGAGCTCGCCCGGATCGCCTCTTCGGCGGCCCACTTCGTCCGGTGATAACGCGAGCGGGCGTCCCCCCGGGTCCCGAGCGCGCTCATGTGGAGGTACCGGCGCACGCCGGCCTCGACCGCAGCCTCGAGAACATTGAGCGTGCCACGCGTGTGGACGTTCTCGAAGGTGATGCCGAGAGCGAGGTGCTCGCGGATGATGCCGACGAGGTGGATGACCGCCTCGCAGCCGGCGATGTCCTCGGCGAGGCCGCGGCGGATGAGAACGTCCCCCTCGACCCGCTCGATCGCGCCGAGCCCGTGCAGGTCGCGCTCGGAACCACGCCGGACGAGGCAGCGCACGATGTAGCCATCGGCCCTGAGGGCGTGGACGACGGCCCGTCCGACGAAGCCGGTCGCGCCGGTCACGAAGACCCTCTGCATCGGCCGAATCCTATCAGGAAAGATCGCCGGTGGTAAGATCGCGAGGTGGCTCCCCGTCGCCGCCTCGGCCCGGCGCTCGCCGCGATGCTGCTCGCGGCACCCGGTAGCTGCGCCGCCGCGCTCGACTTCTCGCCCGTCGACGAGGCGGCGCGCGACGCGGTCGGCTCAGGGGAGATGCCGGGCGCGGTCGTTCTCGTCGGCCGCGGGGAGGAGATCCTCTACGAGCAGGCCTTCGGATGGCGGGCGCTCATTCCCGACCGCCGGCCGATGACAACGGACACGGTCTTCGACATCGCCTCCCTGACGAAGCCCCTCGGGACGACGCTCGCGATCATGGCGCTCGTCGACCACGGCGCCCTCGGCCTGGACGCGCCGCTCGGCCGCTCCCTGCGCGAGTTCGGTGGGCCCGCCTTCGCGGGCGTGACGATCCGGAGGATGCTGACCCACAGCGCCGGGTTCGCCGCGATCCCGCCGAACGGCGGCCTCGACGGCGGATTCCCGGGCGCCGCGGCCGCGCTCGCCCGGGCGGGCCTCGAGTACACGCCCGGGACGGCGGTCCAGTACAGCGACACGGGCTTCATCCTCCTGGGCGAGATCGTCCGCCGTGTGAGCGGGGAGCCTCTCGACCGCTATCTGGCGCGGATCCTCTTCCGACCGCTCGGGCTCGCCGACACGACGTTCCGTCCCGGCGCGCGCCTGCGCGAGCGCGTGGCGCCGACGGCGTTCGCCCAGGGGCGGCTCCTCCAGGGCGAGGTCCACGACCCGCGCGCCCGGCTGCTCGGAGGCGTGGCGGGGCACGCGGGCATGTTCTCGACGGCGCGGGACCTCGCCAGCATCTGCCGGATGCTCCTCGCCGACGGGGCGCTCGATGAGCGCCGCGTGCTCAGCGCGGCGACGGTCCGCGCGATGTTCGCCCCCGACGCCGAGAACGACGGCGCCCGCGCGCTCGGCTGGGACGCCGCCTCCGTGTTCTCGCGGACGATGGCGCCGTTCTTCCCGGCCGGCTCCGTCGGCCACACCGGCTTCACGGGCACCGCGGTCTGGCTGGACCCGCCGAGCCGCACGTACCTGATCCTCCTGACCAACCGCGTCCATCCGAACGGCGGAGGCGCCGAGCGCATCCGCGAGCTACGGATGCGGGTCGCGGCGGCGGTGGGCGCGGCGCTCTTTCAGCCGCCGTTCCCGGGGCCGCCGCCGGCCGACCCCGCGCCGGCGCCGCGCGCGGACGGAGCCGGAGCGGCGGGCCGGGCGCGGGCGGGCGCGGTGCGCTCGGGTCTCGACGTCCTCGCGGACCAGGGCTTCGCGACGCTCGCGGGCCATAGGGTCGGCCTCGTCACCAACCAGACGGGCGTCGATCGGGCGGGCCGCCGCGGGATCGACCTGCTCGCGGCCGCGCCGCGCGTGCGCCTCCAGGCGATCTTCTCGCCCGAGCACGGAATCACCGGCGAGGCGAGCGCGGAGGTCCCGCATGGCCGCGACGCCGCCACCGGTCGCCCCGTCTTCAGCCTCTACGGCGCCTCCCGCCGTCCGACGGCGGCGATGCTGAAGGACGTGAGCATCCTCGTCTTCGACATCCAGGACGTCGGTGTGCGCTACTACACCTACCTCACGACGCTCGTCTACGTGATGGAGGAGGCGGCGCGCCGCGGGCTTCCCGTCGTCGTTCTCGACCGCCCGAACCCGATCGGGGGGCGGGTCGTCGAGGGGCCGTCGATGGATGCCGACCTCCGCTCCTTCACCGGCCCGCACGCGGTCCCCGTCCGGACCGGCCTGACGATCGGCGAGTTCGCCCGGCTCGTGGCGTCCGAGCGCAGGATCCCCGTCTCGCTGACAGTCGTCCCGCTGTCGGGCTGGGAGCGCGACCGCTGGTACGACGAGACGGGGCTGCCGTGGGTGAACCCGTCGCCGAACATCCGGTCGGTGACGCAGGCGCTGCTCTACGCGGGGGTGGGCCTCCTCGAGCCGACGAACCTCTCGGTCGGCCGGGGAACGCCTGCGCCGTTCGAGGTGATCGGCGCGCCGTGGATCGAGCCCCAGGGGCTCGCCGAGGCGCTGAACGGCCAGCGACTTCGCGGCGTCAGGTTCGAGCCGATCGAATTCACGCCGACCACCGACAAGTACGCGGGCGTGCCCTGCCGGGGCGTGAGACTCATCCTCACGGACCGGGAGGCGATCCGCCCCGTGACCGTGGGGCTCGCGCTCGCGAGCGCCCTACGCGCGCGTCATCGCGACCAGTGGAGGGCGGAGAGCATCCAGAATCTCCTCGTGAGCCGCACGACGATGTGGGCCTTCCTCAGAGGCGAGCCGCTGGACCGGCTGGCCGCCTGGGCCGAGACGGATCGGAGCAGCTTCCTGAACCGGCGGGCGTCGTATCTCATCTACCGATGACCCTCCGTGAGCGGCGCTGGGGGACGGGCGCGCGCTAGCGTTCGATCACCCGCAGATCGCCCGGCAGCGCGGTCCTCAAGTCGCGGCGCCCCGCCCTCGGGATCGTGATCACGGTCGGATCGCCGTCGCTCAGGAATCGCTCCTCCGGGCGTCGCTCGAAGTGGGCGAGCCAGGACTGGAGCTCGCGCTCGGTGGCCTGGATGCGGGGGAGCCGCGTCGGGTCGAACGCGCGGGAGAACGGCGAGGGCGCGGCGCCACCGGCGACCATCAGGAGGGCGTCGTGGCGATACGTGACCCCCTTCGCGGTGCCCTGGAGCGCCCAGCTCACCTCCCGCGGGTAGACCCCGTGGGGAAGCGCCAGGGTCCGGATCGGGTAACGGGGGAGGTGCCGCTGGATCCACTGCTGCGCGAGGGAGATCTGCTCCCGCACGGTCGCCTCCTCGTACTTGCCGAGGTTCGCGTGCCACAGCGTGTGGTTGCCGATCTCGTATCCGCGGCCCGCGAGGAACCGCAGCTTCCGGCCCTCGTGCTCGGGCTGGTCGAAGAGGCGGTTCGGCCGCGCGGCGCCCGGCAGGACGAAGAAGGTCGCCGCCCGGCCGAAATCGGGGTGCTCGCGGCTGAAGGCCTCGAGGATCCCGACCGCGCACTTCGGGTCGATCTCGAGCCGACCGTCGACCTCAAGGTACCGGAACTGGCCGGGCGAGGAGTCGTCGAAGGTGAGCACCACGGGCGTCCGCCCCGCCTCGAGCGCGATGCGCCCGTCGAGGAGGTCGTTGAGCGCGACGAGGCGGTACCCCCCCGCCCAGAGCGTCTCGAGATCGCGCCGGAAGTTCTCGGGCGTGCGCGTCCAGCGCTCCTCGGGGTAGTCGATGCGGTGGTACTCGAGGATCATCACCCGGCCCAGCTCGTTCGGGGGGCGCGTCTCCGCCGAGGCCGGCGGAGCCAGGAGGAGCGCCAGGACCAGGGCGAGGAAGCGGCCGGTCACCGTGCCGCGAAGGCTCCCTCGGGGCGGAGCGCGGTGACCGTGTACTCGTTTCTGGGATTCCAGAGCATCCACCCGGCCCCGCCCGCGTCGTCCGCCCCCCGGATCTGCGCGCGGATCTCCGCCTCGGCGAAGACCCGCCGGTCGAACGCGTAGTCGCGGAAGTCCTGGATCCACGGTCGCACGCGGACCTGCGCCGCGCCCGAGCGCTTGCGGATCAGCCGGACGCTCTCGCGCACCACCTGGTAGGGGTGCTCGACGGGGTTCCGGTAGCCCGGGATGCCGCGGTGGTATCCGGAGGGATAGACCATCGGGCAGATGTAATCGAGGTGCGGGACGAGCTGCTCGATGCGCTGACCGATGTCCGTGTCGTTCTCGTTGAACGCGGTGTAGCCGAAGACGTCGGCGGCGACGAACGCGCCCATCGGGCCCAGCTCGCGGCGGGCGCGCGCGAGGAAGCCGGCGATCGCCGGCAGCCGGGTCTCCCGGTTGTTCGGCTTCGCGTACTGCGCGGCGCCGAGACGGCCGTCGGTGGGGAAGCGCACGTAGTCGAACTGCACCTCGTCGAACCCCTTCCGGACGGCCTCCCGGGCGAGCCCGATGTTGTAGTCCCAGACCTCCTCGCGGAAGGGGTCGACCCACGCGAGCCGCTCGTTGTCGATCCACGGCTGGCCCGTCCGCGCGTCGCGGACCGCCCAGTCCGGACGGTGGGAGGCGAGGACGTTGTCCTTGAAGACGACGATGCGGGCGATCGTGTAGATGCCCCGCGCCTTGAGGCCGGCGAGGAGCCCCTCGACGTCCCGGAGGACCGCGGGCCCCTGGGCCCCCGCCTCGACCGCGAGCGGCACCTCCGTGCGATAGAGGATCCAGCCCCGGTCCCCCTTGACGTCGATCACGACGGCGTTCAGCTCGGTGCGGTCGACCGCGTCGAGGACGCGACCGCGGATCGCCCGGTCCGTGACGCCGTAGTACGTGAGGTACGCCGCCTTCACCACGTGCGGGCTGAGGATGACCTCGAGGTCGCCCCGCGTGGGCTCCACGGTCACCTTCGCGTAGCCCGGCATCTTGACGAGGAGCGGCATCCTGGGCCCCACCTCGTCCAGGACGAACGTCCCGTCCTCCGAGGTGGTGACCTCGGCGCCGTTGGCGACGACCGAAGCGCCGGCGAGCGGCTTCCGGTCGGCGTCGACCACCCGGCCCCTGACGTCGGCGGGCCAGGTCTCGCCCGAGCCCGCCCGCACGGATTCCGGGCCGGGGAGCGCACCGGTCCCGTTCGCAGCCTGCCGAGCCGAGGCGAGGGTGATCGCGCGGAGCGGGTAGGGGACCAGGAGCCCGTAGCCCGTGAGGATCGCCAGCAGCAGGAGGCACACCGCAAAGCCCCCGTCGACGAGAAAGCGTCGCCCGGCAGCCTCCGCTGGTCGATCCGGCATGGTGAGGTTGACGATACCGGACCGCGCGCGGCGAGCCAAAGGGTTTTTTCGCATCGTACAATCCGTGCCGATGGATTTCGCTCGATTCGGCTGTGAGGGGGCGAGGAGCCGCATCATCCGGGCGAACGGTCTCGGGCTACACCTCCTCGAGTCGGGGCAGCCGGGCCGGCCCGGCCTCTGCTTCCTCCACGGCGGCTCGGCCCACGCCCACTGGTTCGACCTGGTAACGCCGGCCCTGAGCGACCGGCTTCACGTGGTCTCCGTCGACCAGCGCGGCCACGGCGAGAGCGAGTGGCCGACGGATCCCGCCTACGCCACCGAGGACTTCGCCGCCGACCTCGTCGGCGTGCTGGACGGGCTCGGGTGGGATCGCGCAGTGCTGGTGGGGCACTCGATGGGGGGCCACAACGCGATGTGCTTCGCCGCGTGGCACCCGGAGCGGGTGCGGGGGCTGGTGATCGTCGACTCGAGACCCTCCATTCCCCCCGAGCGGCTCGAGCGCCTGCGGGAGCGCGGTCACCGTCTGCGGCGCGGCCACCCGACGCTCGAGTCGGCGGTCCGGGCCTTCCGCCTGCTCCCGCGGGAGACCGTCGCCGACAGGCACCTTCTCGCCCACCTGGCCCGGGCGGGCCTGGTGCAGCGGAACGGCGCCTGGAGCTACCGGTTCGACCCGCGGTGCAACAGCTCCCGCCGGCCCGCGGACGCCTGCCGCCTGCTCGACCGCATTGAGGCGCCGGCGCTCATCGTGCGCGCCGAGTTGAGCCCGATCCTCCCGGTGGAGCTGGCCGCGCGCATGCGCGACGCGATCCGGGGGGCGTCGCTCGTGGAGATCCCCGGGGCGTACCACCACGTCGTGCTGGACGCGCCCCAGGCCTTCACGGGCGTGCTCGAGGAGTTCCTCGCGCGTCTCTAGCCTGCTTCATTTGACAGAGCATCCCCGGCGCGCGACGTCCGACCCTGGCGCCGAACAGCCGCTCGCCCACCGGCTCAGCCTCCCGCCTTCACCTGGACGCCAGCGAGCCTGCTCGAGGGATTCGCCGTTAGGTTCGTGCGCGTGCGAGGCCAGGTCGACGTCCAGGGAGGGCCTTTGAAGGTCCTACGCTCTCGGGCTCAGCGCGGGAACGTCTTGACGTAGACGCTGGGAGAGCCGGGGGCGTGACGCATGTGCGGGCGGATGCGCGCCGTCACCGGAGACGCGTCCCGCTGGGCGAGCCAGGCGGCGCCCTCCGACACCTTCGGATGCTCGAACTCGTAGAGCGTGAGATAGGTCGGCGTGCCAGTCACGGCGCGATAGCGCCGTCCGCGGATCACACCGGGGACCTTCTCGTAGTTGGGGACGTAGATCGTGTTGTACCAGATGTTGAACTCCGCATCGACCTCGGGCGGCACGTCCATGCGGCCGATCTGGAGGGCCGGCGCCATGTCGCTGGCGGCGATCTCGGGCGTGAGCGCCGCCGGATGGATCATCGTGTAGACATTGCGGATGTACGTGGTGGCGATGGTCGTGGGGCCCGAACGCTTCGTCCGTTCCGTGGGATTGGCCTGGACGCGCCGGTAGGCCTCGCTCTCGAGCACTGCGGCGCCCTCGAGCTCGTAGCAGGCTAGATGCTTGGGCCCGCCTTTCACCGCTTCGTATCGAGCTCCGCTGAGGAAGCCGGGCACGGAGAGCCGCTCGGCCAGGTGCTCCTCGTTGTACCAGCGGTTGAACTCCTCCTCCTGCTCCGGAGGAACGTCGGCCCAGACCATCAGCAGCGCCGTGCCCTTCTTCGCCCCCATGTGACGCTCCTTTCATCCCGGCCCCGCCGGTCGGGGCGCGGACGGCCTTGACCGAATCCTCCTTCCCCGCGAGGCATTCGGCGTCGCCGTGTGGCTCCTGCCCGCGCTGACACGGAAGGAGCACCGATTAACGGACGGCGTTCACTTCGCCCGAGCGCGATCCGTGATCGACCGGTAGATGGTTTCGCGGATGCCGGCCGCCAGCTCGCGCGGCAGGGGCGGCGGCTGGCTGCGCTCGGCACTGGTCCGGACGCCGATGATCGGGACCGATCGGTCAAGGCCGACCACGGGCATCCAGATGATATCCTCACGCGTCGCCTCGAGGGCCCGCCTGCGCGATTCCACGGCCGGGGCTGGGACGCCGTCGAATGCCGCGAAGTAGAGCGCCCCGCCGGGCGGCACATCCAACAGGGCCGAGACGTCGCCGTCCGGACCGCGATAGAGATTGCGGCTCCAATCCGTGATGTGGGGCGCCCATTCGGCAAACCCCCAGTTCTTCTTGTACACCGGGGTCGTGAAGGCCTCGGGCGTCTCGACAACCCAGAGGGTCAGGTACGTGATCGTCTGATCGAGCCCTGCCGCGCGGTAGCGCTGCCCCGACAGGAAGAATGGCTGGGTCAGCATCTCGGCGAGCTTTGGTCCGCTGTACCAGGCATTCCAGCCGTCCTCGAGATCCGGCCGGGAGAAGTTACATCGCACGGCGTAGACGAAGCTCACGAGGTCTCGAGCCCCTGGCGCACTGTCGCCTCCCCGCTCCTGCGGTCAGCGCGCCAGGGCCCGGGCCCCGTAGCGGCGGTAGCAGCGCACGGCATTGTCCCAGAAGAGCTTGCGCTTGACCGCCTCCGAGAGCGAGGTCCAGCCCAGGACAGTCTCGACGGACTTGGGGAACCAGCTCTCCGAGTGCGGGTAGTCGGTCGCGAACATCAGGGTGTCCTCGCCCAGGACCTCGATGGCTTGGCGCAGCGTGAGAGCACCCTCGTAGAGCTTGATGCTCTGGAAGTTCTGCGGTCCGCGCACGTACTCGCTGGGCTTCAGCTTGAGCGGCGGCAGCGCGTGCCGGCACATCTCGGCCAGCTCGTCGAGACGCGCCGCCCACGACGGG
>JACQWC010000136.1 GCA_016209635.1 Candidatus Rokuibacteriota bacterium
GGGGGGTGTCGCTGTGGGGTGGGGTCGGGGGCGGCCTGCAGGCCGTGGCCTGGGGGACGAGAGAACCTCGAACTCGTGCTCGGCGCCGAGCGGCGGGAAGATTTGGAAGGAAGGGAGCCCTGCCGTCATTTGCAAGACGTCGTCCATAACTACGTCCAGGAAGTAGACCTGCCCCGCCGCCAGCCTATCGGAATCGCGCCAAGGAATGTCAAGACGTCCGTCACGTCACAGGCCGAGCATGCGCGCGATGATGGTCTTCTGGATCTCCGAGGTCCCGGAGTAGATCCGTCCGCCCAGCGCGTCGCGCAGATCGCGCTCGATCTCGAACTCGGTCATGTACCCGTAGGCGCCGTGCAGCTGGATGGCGTCGAGCGAGGACTGGACGAAGCACTCGCTCAGGTAGAGCTTCGCGATCGCCGCCTCGAGGATCGCGGGCTTGCCGACCTTGGCGAGCCACCCGGCCCGGTACACGAGGTACCGGGCGCTCTCCAGCCGCACCTTCATGTCGGTGATCTTGTGGGCGACCGCCTGGAACCTGCCGATGGGCTGCCCGAACTGCTTCCGCTCCTTCACGTACTTGATGCATTCCTCCAGCTGGCGCTCCATCGTCCCGATCGCGCTCGCGAGGATGCAGCTCCGCTCCCAGCCCATCGACGAGTTGAAGATGCTGACGCCGGCACCCTCGGGTCCGAGCCGGTTCTCCACCGGGATCTCGCAGTTTTCGAGCACCACCTCGCCCATCGGCGAGGTCCTGAGCCCCATCTTCTCGAGGTCCCGGCTCACCGAGAACCCCGGCGTGCCCTTGTCCACGAGGAACGCCGTGACGCCCATGAACTTCTTCGCCCGGTCGACCGTGGCGAACACGACCGCGAGGTCGCCCAGCGGCGCGCTCGTGATGAACGTCTTGGCACCGTTCAGTACGTAGGTGTCCTGCCGCCGCTCCGCCGTGGTCCTGAGGCTCATCGCGTCGGAGCCGGACCCCGGCTCTGTCACGCCGTGCATTCCGATGATCTCGCCCCGGATGAGCCGGGGGAGATACTTCTGCTTCTGCGCCTCGGTGCCGAAGTTGAGGATCGGCATCACGACACTCCACAGCTGGGCGTTGAGCGCGAAGATCAACCCGTTGTCCTTGCACCCGTATCCCAGCGCCTCCATGACCAGGATGGTCGTGAGGATGTCGAGCCCGCGGCCCCCGTACTCTTCGGGGACCGGCAGGCCCTGGATGCCGAACTCGGCGCACTGCCGCCAGTTCTCCCAGGAGAACTCGCCCCGCCGATCGCGCTCGATCAGGTCGTCCTTGAGCTCGCGCTGGGCGAACCTGATCGTCGCCTCCCTGAGCGCCAACTGGTCCTCATTCCACGAGAAGTCCATGCCTTCCCCCGCCGGGCGGCCGCGCTGGCCGCTGGGGCGTTACTTTTTCTCCTGTGCCGCCGCCGCCTCGGCCGCCTGGAACCCGACCTTGCTGTGCGTGCCGTCGCAGAAGGGCTTCGCCGCGGACGCGCCGCACCGGCACAGCGCGATCTTCGGTCGACCGGCGGTATCCACCCTGGCGCCCGTCGGGTCGTAGACCTCGCACTCCCCCTCCACGACGTACGGCCCGTTCGGCCTGGCGGTGATCTTGACGGTCATTCGGTGCCTCCCCGGTCGTTATTGACAACGCATTAAGATACCATCGCGCCCGCCGCGGTACACTACGGGTCATGCGAGAGCCGGGCGCGATCCTCCTCGTGGCCTGCTACGAGCTCGGTCACCAGCCGCTCGCGGTGGCGTGGCCCGCCGCGTTCCTGGAGCGCCACGGCTACGCGCCGGCGCTCATCGACGTCTCGGTCGAGCCCTTCGACCCGGAGAAGGCCGCCCGCGCGCGCTTCGTGGGCATCTCGGTGCCGATGCACACGGCGCTCCGGCTCGGCGTCACGGTCGCCGAGCGTGTGCGCGCCGTCAATCCCGCCTGCCACGTCTGCTTCTACGGTCTCTATGCGACGCTCAACGCCGAGTACCTCCTGGCGCACGGCGCCGACTCGGTCATTGGCGGCGAGGTCGAGGGCCCACTCGTGGAGCTGGTCCGGGCGCTCGAGGCGGGCGACGCGCGACCGGTGCCCGGCGCCACCCGGGGGCGACCGCCCGCGGTGGGGAGCCTCGCGAAGCTGTCCTTCCCCGTGCCGAGCCGGGCGGGCCTTCCGCCGTTGGAGAGGTACGCGCACCTGCTGTCCGGCGGGCCGCCCGCGTTGACCGGGTACGTGGAGGCGAGCCGCGGATGCCTCCACACGTGCCGTCACTGCCCGATCCCGCCGGTCTACGGCGGGCGCTTCTTCGTCGTCCCCAGGGAGGTCTGCCTCGCGGACATCCGCCAGCTCGTCGGGCACGGGGCGACGCACGTCACCTTCGGCGACCCCGACTTCCTGAACGGCCCGGGACACGCGCTCGCGGTCGCACGGGCCCTCCACGCGGAGTTCCCGGCCGTGACCTTCGACTTCACGGCCAAGATCGAGCACCTGCTGCGTCACAGGCGACACCTGCCCGAGTTCGGGGCGCTCGGCTGCATCTTCATCGTCTCCGCCGCCGAGTCGCTCAGCGACACCGTGCTCGCGCACCTCGAGAAGGGCCACACGCGGGCGGACATCCTCGAGGCCCTGCGCGTCATCTGCACGGCGGGGATCTCCCTGCGCCCCACCTGGGTCGCCTTCACCCCCTGGACGACGCTCGACGACTTCCGCGAGTGGCTCGACTTCATCGCGCGCGAAGCGCTGATCGACCACGTCGACCCGGTGCAGTACTCGATCCGGCTCCTCGTGCCGCCCGGCTCGCTCCTCCTCGAGAGCCCGGCCATGCGTCCGTACCTGGGTGAGCTGGTGAAGGACGCCTTCTACTACCGCTGGACCCACCCCGACGCGCGGATGGAGCGCCTCTCGGAGGCGGTGGCCGGGGCGGTCGCCGAGGCGGCCGAGCGGAGCGAGGACGCGGCGGTCACCTTCGAGAGCGTCCGCCGGCTCGCCGAGGAGGCCGCCGGCGCTCCGGCACGGCCGCCGCGGCCGGCGCCCCCGGCCGACCGGCGCCGGCCGCCACGGCTGACGGAGCCGTGGTTCTGCTGAGCGGAGCCGACGCCGGGCCAGTTGGCCCTGGGCGGAAATGCGGGTACAGTACCTGTCTGAGAGGTGACACCATGAGCGCAGACCTCAGGGCCAAGGTTCAAGAGCTGATCGATACGATGGTCAACCCCGCCGTCGCAGGGCACGGCGGGTATGTCGAGCTGATCGACGTCCAGGACAGCCGCGTCTATCTCCAGATGGGCGGCGGCTGCCAGGGCTGCGGCGCGGCGGACATCACGCTGAAGGCCGGCATCGAGCGGCTGATCAAGGACGAGATCCCCGAGATCACCGAGGTGCTGGACACGACGGACCACGCCTCGGGCCAGAACCCCTACTACACGCCCGGCAAGGCGTAACCGCTCGCCGGCGGGTCGGCGGGGCGCATGGACCGGCTGCTGCTGCTCCTGCCGACGAGGACCTACCGCACCGAGGCTTTTCTCGACGCCGCGCGCACGCTCCGCGTCGAGATCGTCTGCGCCTCCGAGCGCCCGAACGTCCTCGAGGAGCGGGCGCCCGACACCCTCCTGACGCTCGACTTCGCCGACCCCGACGGCGCCGCCGCGCTGGTCACCGAGTTCCACCGCACCCGCCCGATCCGCGCCGTGGTCGGCGTGGACGACCTCACGGCCACCGTCGCGGCGGCCATCGCCGCCCGGCTCGGCCTCAGGGGCAACCCCGTCTCCGCGGCGAGTGCCGCGCGCAACAAGCGGGAGATGCGCGAGAGGCTCGCGGGCGCGGGCGTGCCCATCCCGCGCTTCGCGGTCGTCGGGCTCGACGAGGTCCCGGCGGTGGTCGCCCGCCGCACCGCCTACCCGTGCGTGCTCAAGCCGCTGGCGCTCTCGGCCAGCCGGGGCGTGATCCGCGCCGACTCCGTCCGGGAGTTCATCGCCGCGTTTCGAAGGATCGCCGCCATCCTGAAGGAGGCGGGGTCGAGCGGAGAGGCGGCGCGGTTCCTCCTCGTGGAGGTTTTCGTCCCGGGCGCCGAGGTGGCGCTGGAGGGCCTCCTCGTCGGCGGCTTCCTCCACACGCTGGCGCTCTTCGACAAGCCGGACCCCCTGGACGGCCCCTTCTTCGAAGAGACGATCTACGTCACGCCGTCACGCCTCGCGGGCGATGTCCAGGCGCGGATCGCGGCGGTGACGGCGAACGCCTGCCGGGCGCTCGGCCTCGCCGAGGGGCCGATCCACGCCGAGCTGCGTGTGAGCGGAGACGGTCCCTGCGTGCTCGAAGTGGCGGCGCGCTCGATCGGTGGGCTCTGCTCGCGCGCGCTCCGCTTCGGCACCGGCATGAGCCTGGAGGAGCTGATCCTGCGTCATGCGCTCGACTGGGAGCTCGACTCCCTCGAGCGCGAGCGACGTCCGGCCGGTGTGATGATGATCCCGATCCCGCGCGCAGGCAAGCTCGAGGCGGTCCACGGCAAGGAAGCGGCCGAGGCGGTCCCGGGGATCGAGGAGGTCGCCCTCACCGCCCACCTCGGGCAGGAGCTCCAGCCGCTGCCCGAGGGGTGGCAGTACCTCGGCTTCATCTTCGCGCGGGCGGACACGCCCGAGGCCGTCGAGGGGGCGCTGCGCGCGGCGCACGCCCGCCTCGCCTTCGAGATCAGCTGACCGGCGGGAAGGACGCGACGCCGCAACCGGAGAGCGGCGTGCCCCGCGGCTTCCCGGGTACGAGCGTGCAGGCGAAGGTCGCCGGCTGCTTCCGGTACTGGTCGAGCGTGGCCCCGAGCCGCGCCAGGGTTCGGTCGCGCCGGGCGAGACCGATCCCGTAGATCGCGAGGTCGTTGACGAGCCGCGTGTAGAAGACGTGCTGCGCGTCGCCGCCGTCCCGCATGCACGGTGACGGCTTCTGCGCCACCTGGAGGAGCGGACCGAAGGCGCTCACGTACTCACGGAGGACGGGCTCGTCCCGGAGGTCGCGCGGTACCTCCGGAAAGCGGGCGAGGAACTCGTCGACGCTCATCGCGCCCGCCCTCGAACGCGCGTCGACCTCGAGCCCTGGCGTCAGGCGAACTTGCATGGCGGCACCCCCCCGGCGCCGATTATACTCTGGCGCACGGAGGGACTCCCCATGACACGGTTCCTGGCATTCGTCCTCGCCGCCCTCGTCTCCGTCCCGGCACTCGCCCAGGCGCAGCCCAAGGACGTCGTGATCGGCGTCATCTACCCGATGTCGGGGCCGAGCGCGCAGGCCGGCGTGGACAACAAACCGGTCTTCGAGATCGCGGCCGAGATCGCGAACGGCACGACCGATCTCCCGTTCCCCTTCTACCAGCGGATCAAGGGCATGCCCGGGCTCAAGGGGTCCCGGGTGCGCCTGATCTTCGCCGACCACCAGGGCAAGCCCGACGTCGGCCAGGCGGAGGCCGAGCGGATGATCACGCAGGAGAAGGTCCACGCGCTCGTCTGCTGCTGGCACTCCAACGTGACGGCGGCCGCCAGCCAGGCCGCCGAGCGCTACGGCGTCCCGTTCCTCAACGCCGAGTCGTCCTCGCCGCCACTCACGAACCGCGGCTTCAAGTGGTTCTTCCGGACCTCACCGCACGACGGCCACTTCACGCAGGTCATGTTCGAATTCTTCCGCGACTTCCAGGCCAAGCGCGGCGTGAAGCTCAAGACGCTCGGGCTGACCTACGAAGACACGACGTTCGGGGCCGATAGCGGCAAGGTGGAGAAGGAGCTGGCGGCCAAGTACGGGTACGAAGTGGTCCTCGACCTGCAATATCGCGCGAGGGCCACCTCGTTACAGTCAGAGGTCCAGAGGCTGAAGGCGGCGAATCCGGACGTCTGGATGCCGACGTCCTACCAGACCGACGCGATCCTGTTCGTCCGGACCAGCCGCGAGCTCGACTACAATCCGAAAATGATCATGGCGCAGAACGCGGGCCACATCTCCTCCGACTTCGTGAAGGAGGTCGGCAAGGAGGCCGAGGGCACGCTGACGCGGGCGCCGTTCTCCACCGACCTCATCGACCGGCGGCCAGTGGCGAAGGCCCTGAACGCGATCTACGCCAAGCGCGCGGGCAAGGACCTCTACGACTTCCCGTCGCGCGCCTTCACGGGGATGATGACGCTGCTCGACGCGATCAACCGCGCGGGCGCGACCGACGCCGAGGCGATCCGGAAGGCGCTGGTCGCCACGAACATCCCCGGGGATCAGCTCATCATGACGTGGGACGCCATCAAGTTCGACCAGACTGGCCAGAACACCGGCGTCAAGGGGATCATCCTCCAGATGCAGGCCGGGAAATATCACACCGTCTACCCGTTCGACGTGGCGACCAAGGACGTGCTCTACCCGATCCCAGCGTGGAA
>JACQWC010000137.1 GCA_016209635.1 Candidatus Rokuibacteriota bacterium
CCCGTACATCGCGCCGTAGTAGATGCCGGCCAGCATCACGATCGCGCGCGTCGCGTCGAGGCCGAACGTGGCGGGCAGCAGCAGGCTGATCCCGGCCAGCGGCCCCACGCCCGGCAGCACGCCGACGAGGGTGCCGACGACACAGCCGACGAAGGCGTAGAGGAGCACCGGCGGCGAAAGCGCCACGGAGAAGCCCAGGAAGAGGTTCTGGAACGTCTCGATCATAGCCCGAACGGACCGCGCGGCAGCGGCACACGCAGCAGCGTGTCGAAAAGGAAGTGAGTGGCGCCGGCGAGCCCGACCGCGAAGGCCGCCGCCAGGGCGATCCCCCTGCGCTCGACGACGCCGACGAGGAACGCGAGCGAGAGCGCGATCGTCGCGCGGTACCCGAGTCGCTCGAGCGCGAGCGCCGCAAACGCGCAGACGGCGAAGATCGCGATCGCGTGCCCCCACTCGCGCCAGCCCACGGTTACCACCGCGGGCGTGCCCGCCCCGAGCGCCGCGATCAGCGCCCCCATGGTCAGAACGAGCAGCGCGAGCACGACGGGCATGAAGGCGGGGCCGGGGTTGCCGAGCGTGCCGAGCGGCAGCCGCCGGCTCTCCCACAGGACGAAGAGGGCGAAGAGGACGAGGGCGACTCCGGCGACGCGGTCTCGGGTCAGCATGCGCCGGCGCCGAGGAACCGCGCCGCCGCCTCCCCCTCGATCGCCGTGCGGGTCGCGGGGTCGAAGCCCGCCTCGCCGATCGACGCCACGGGATCGGGGCTCCCCATGTCGAACGGATAGTCGCTGCCCATCATGACGCGACCGGCGCCGAACTCGTCGACGAGGAATCTCAAGTTCCGGGCGCCGTGGGTCAGCGAGTCGAAGTAGAGGAGCCGCGCGTACTCCCGCGGCTCCTTCGCGATCGCCGCCTGCGCCTCGGGGCGCACCGACCAGCCATGGTTCAGGCGCCCGAGGGTGAAAGGAAAGGCGCCGCCGCCGTGGGCGAAGCAGACGCGAAGCTCGGGCAGGCGCTCGAGCACCGCGCCCAGGATCAGCTTCGAGATCGCGAGCGCGGTCTCGAGCGGGTTGCCGACGATGAGCGGGAAGTAGTACTTCGCCATCCGGTCCTGGCCGACGAGCGGCGTGGCCGGGTGGACGAAGACCGCGACGTCGAGATCGCGGCAGGCCTCGAAGAAGGGAAAGAGCGCCGGGTCGTCCAGCTCCCGCCCGCCGGGGGACGTGCCGATCTCGACGGCCCGGAGACCGAGGGTCTCGCGCGCGTGTCGCAGCTCCTCGATCGCGAGCCCCGTGTGCTGGAGCGGCACCGTCGCCATCCCGGCGAACCGGGCAGCATCGCGGGCGACCACGGAGGCGATGTGCTCGTTCTGCATCCGCGCCCAGGCCTGGCCCGCGCGGGGCTCCGCCCAGTAGCAGAACATGACGGGCGGCGGCGAGAGCGCCTGGCGGTCGATCCCCAGCCGGTCCATGTCCTCGAGCCGCCGGCGCGGGTCCCACGACTGGTCGGTGATGTCGCGGAAGAACTGATCGCCCGTCATGATCGTCGCCCGACAGGCGTCGTGGTGGACGAGACGCGGCCATCGACCACCCCCGTACCTCGACGCCCAGTCCTCCCAGCGCTCCGGCACGATGTGGGTGTGGATGTCGACGCGCACGCTACTTGCCCTCGATCCTGCCGATGCGCTTGATGACGCCGGCGAGGGTCTGGGCGTCGCGCTCCCACCAGGCGCGGAACTCCTCGCTGTCCTGGTAGGCGATCGGCGTTTCGATCTTCGCCATCGCGCTCCTGAACTCCGCGTCCTGCACCGCCTGGCGCGTCGCCTCGCGGAGCGTCCTGAGCGCGGGCGCCGGGATCGCCCTGGGAGCGAACAGCCCCGCCCACAGGTAGTACTCGACGTCGTGGCCCAGCTCCTTCATGGTCGGCACCTCCGGGAACGCGGCGAGCCGCGAGGCGCCCCACGTGGCCAGGGCGCGAATCTTCCCGGCCTTGAGGTGCGGCAGGGCGACGGCCGGGGGCGACGCCCACGTCGCGGCATGGCCGCCGAGCACGGCCGTCATCGCGGGCGCGCCGCCCGTCGTCGGGAGGTGGCGCATGCGGAGGCCCGTCGCGTGGAGGAACATCTCCATCGGCACGTGGGAGGCGCCGTAGATCCCCGACGAGGAGTAGGTGATCTCGCCCGGTCGCTTCCGCGCGTCCTCGACCAGGTCCCGCAGGGTCTTCCAGGGCGTGTCGCCCCCGACGACGAGGATCGGGGGGTCGGCGTTCAGCCGGGCGATCCCCACGAACTGGTCACGCGTGTAGGCCGGAGCGCGGCCGAAGAGCGCGTCGACCTCCGGGATGGTCGAGATGCTGACGAGCCCAACCAGCAGCGTGTAGCCGTCGGGCTTGGCGACCGCCACCGACTGCATCCCCACCGCGCCGGCGGCGCCGGCCTTGTTGGCGACGACGACCGGCTGCTTGAGCGCGCGCTCCAGCGCCGGGGCGAGCGGCCGCGCCGTGAGATCGGCGATCCCGCCAGGCGGGAACGGCACGACGAGCGTCACGGGCCGGCTCGGGTACGGCTCGTCGGCCCCGGCCACGCCCGCGAGAGCTGCGAGCGTGATGATGATGGCGCACAATGCACGACTCATGGGAGCCTCCGTGGTGGGAAGGAGACGGCATGACGACAACCCCGGAGGGATCGTTCCCGGGCGATCACCGGTAGCCGACCAGCTCCAGGAGGTTTCCGTCGGGATCGAGGAAGTAGAGGCAGTCGTGGTCGCCCCAGTCGATGGGCGCGTGGTGGGGGATCCGGCGCTCCGCGAAGAGCGCCAGGGCCGAGCGCAGGTCCTCCGGGGAGACCTCGAAGGCGTGGTGGCTCTTGCCGAGCGGGTTCTCGACCTGCTCGAGGCCGCCGTAGGGCCGGCCCGGCTTGAGGAACAGGGCGCACGCGCCCCCCTCGTGGCGGAGCAGCACCTGGTCGGGAAGCCGCATCTCGACGCTCATGCCGAGGACGTCCGCGTAGAACCGCTCGGCCCGGTCGAGATCCGCCACGTCGACGCCGAAGTGATCGAGCCGCTTCACCCTCACCGTCCGCCTCCCCGGGTGCCGGCCGCCCGGCGGTGCGCGAGGACGAGCGCGACGTTCCTCAGGAGCCCCGCCCGCTTGGCCCGGCGGATCGCGCTCCGCCGGAATCTCGCGCGGAAGCCGACCTCGTCGAGCTGGAGTAGCTCGTCGAGAGGCGGCAGCGGGCCCTCGGGGGCGAACGCGGGCTCCCGCGCGGGCTCGGGCTTGCGGTTCCACGGGCAGACCTCCTGGCAGATATCGCAGCCGAAGATCCACTCGCCGATCCCCTCCTGCAGCGGTTCGGGGATGTCGCCCCGGTGCTCGATCGTGAGGTACGAGATGCAGCGGCGCGCGTCGAGCACGTACGGGGCGACGAAGGCGCCGGTCGGGCAGGCGTCGAGACAGGCGGTACAGGTGCCGCAGCGGTCGGGCAAGGGGCCGTCGGCGAGGAGCTCGGCCGTGGTCAGCACGATCCCGATGAAGAAGTAGGAGCCGAGCGAGAGGCTCAGGAGGTTCGTGTTCTTCCCGACCCACCCGAGGCCCGCCCGGGCCGCGAGGTCGCGCTCGAGCACCGCGCTCGTGTCCACGGCCACCCGGCTCCTCACGCCCGGGCGCGCCGCCTCGTCGATGAACCCGGCGAGACGCTCGAGCCGCGGGCGCATCACGTCGTGATAGTCGCGGCCGCGGGCGTACCGCGCGACCGGCCGCCAGGAAGGGTCGCCGTCGTCGACGTTGTAGGCGAGGGCCACGGCGACGACGGAGCGCGCGCCCGGCAGGAGCCGAAGCGGGTCGAGGCGCTCGGCCCGGCCGCGCGCCAGATAGTCCATGCCCCCGGCGTACCCCGCGTCGAGCCAGCGCTCGAACGCGCGGCCGTGCTCGGGCGGCCCGGCGGGACCGATGGCCACGCGGTCGAAGCCGAACTCGAGCGCGCGCGCCTTCACCGCGGAGGCGAGCGCCAGCGTCGCCAGCGTCACGTCCGGCGCGCCTTCACGACGAGATGGCTCCGCGTCAACGTCCGCCCGCCCTCCTCGAGGAACTTCACGTAGCGGGACCAGCGCCCCTCGGCCTTCCACTTCTCCTCGAACGCGCCCGCCGCGGCAAGCCCCTCCTCGACCGAGGCGAACGCCCTCACCTCACGCTCGACCTGGAGGTGCTCGACCGCGAACGCCGCCCGCGCGAGCGCGCGCCGCGCCTGGGCCTCATCATACGCGAACCGCGAGCGGCGCCCGGTCTCCCGCCACTGGTCCCGGTGGAAGGCGACGAACGCGAACATCCGACCGGGAGCGAGCGCGCGGGCGGCGCGCTCGATGATCGCGTCGGACATGCACAGGTGGGCCACGACGGCGTCGGGCCGGAACGGGACCAGCTCCTCGACCTCCACGTCACCGACGACGAAGCGGACGTTGGCGACGCCGGCCGACGAGGCGCGCCGGCGCGCCTCCTCGATCAGGCCGGCCTCGCGGTCGACGCCGACGACCCGGCCCGAGCGGGGCGCGAGCAAGAGCGCCAGGCGCCCCCATCCCGTACCGACGTCGAGCACGGTCAGCCCGGCGAGCGGCTCAGCGTCGAGCAGCGCCCGGAACGCGGGGCTGATCCCGGCCGCGCCGGCCGGGTCGCTAGACTCGGCGCCGCTCGCCATGGGCGCAGGGCGCCTCCCTCACCGCCCGGGGCTCCTCACGCGGTCGGCCCGCCGCGCGCCCGTCAGCCGGTGACGGCGCCGTCCGAGGCCGACGAGACGAGCCGAGCGTACTTTGCCATCGCGCCCCAGGGGTATCGGGGCTTCGGCGGCTTGACGGCCTTCAGGCGCTTCCGCAGCTCGGCGGCCGGCAGCTCGACGTCCAGCCGGCGCTTCCGGATGTCGACCACGATCGTGTCGCCGTTCCGGAGGGCGGCGATCGGACCGCCGACCGCCGCCTCGGGCGCGACGTGCCCCACCATGAAGCCGTGCGTGGCGCCGGAGAACCGGCCGTCGGTCATGAGGGCGACGGTCGCCCCGAGGCCCGCGCCCTGGATGGCGCCCGTCACGTGCAGCATCTCGCGCATGCCCGGGCCGCCCTTGGGCCCCTCGTAGCGGATGACGACGAAGTCGCCCGCCTTGATCCTGCCCGCCTTGACGGCCAGGAAGGCATCCTCCTCGCGGTCGAACACGCGCGCGGTCCCCCGGAACACCGGCTGCTCGTGACCGGCGAGCTTCGCGACGCACCCGTCCGGAGCGAGGTTCCCGCGCAGGATGGCGAGGCCGCCGTGCGCCGCGAGCGGGTTCGAGAGCGGCCGGATGACCTGCTGGCCGTCCGCCTCGCGCGCGGCGCGGGCCTCCTCCCCGACCGTCCGCCCGGTCACCGTCATCTCGTTCGCGTTGAGGAGCCCGGCGTCGAGGAGCCGCTTCGCGACCACGCCCATGCCCCCGGCCTCGTGCATCTCCGGCGCCGTGTAGTTGCCCCAGGGCTTCATGTCCGCGAGCAGCGGGGTCTTGCGCGAGATCCTGTCGAACTCGTCGATGGTGAGCTTGACGCCGGCCTCCTTCGCGACGGCGAGGAGGTGGAGCACCGCGTTGGTCGAGCCGCCGGTCGCCATCACGCCCGCGACGGCGTTGTGGAGGGCCTTGCGGGTGATGATCCGGCGCGGGAGCATGCCCTTGCGCAGGAGGTCCATCGCGAGCCGGCCCGTCTCGAAGGCGACCTCGCCCTTCCGCGGATCGACGGCCGGGACGCCGTTGAACCCCATCGGGGAGACGCCCAGCATCTCGAAGGCCGTCGCCATCGTGTTGGCGGTGAACTGCCCCCCGCAGGCGCCGGCCCCCGGGCAGGCCCGGCCCTCGATCTCGTTCAGCTCCCGCGCGTCGATCTTGCCGGCGTTGAACGCGCCGATCGCCTCGAAGACGTCCTGCACCGTCAGACGCCGGCCGCGATGCTCACCGTAGAGGATCGAGCCGCCGTAGAGCATGACGCTGGGGAGGTTCAGCCGGGCCATCGCCATGACCATCGCGGGGATCGTCTTGTCGCAGCCGGAGATGCCGACGAAGCCGTCGAGGAGGTGGCCCCGCACCACCAGCTCGACCGAGTCGGCGATCCAGTCGCGGCTGACGAGCGAGGCCTTCATGCCCTCGGTGCCCATGGCGATGCCGTCGGTGACCGAGATGGTGTTGAACTCGATCGGCGTCCCCCCGGC
>JACQWC010000145.1 GCA_016209635.1 Candidatus Rokuibacteriota bacterium
GCACGGCCGGCAGGACGACTGCGGAGGCGTGGGTGATGGAGGCCGCGTGCGTGTCGTCGTAGTCGAGCCCGTGGGCGAGGGCGCCGTTCACCAGCGCGGCCAGCGGCGGCGGCGCCTGGCGCTGCGAGCCGACGATCGTGCATCCCCCGCCCCCGCCGCAGCCCTCGAGTGCGCCGTGGAGCGACGGCGCCAGCTCGGTGGTGGACGCCGCGAGCGCGATTCCGAGGACGTCGAGCGCGCGCAGGCGGACGCTCGCGACGACCTCGACGGGAATGTCTTCGAATCGGAGGCGGGCGGCGAACCCGGCGAGCTCGCGGGCGAGCGTCATGGCGCCAATGATACGCTGGCGCCATGCGGAACGGGCTCGCGCTCGCGGCATTGATACTGCTCGCCGCCGGGTGCGCGTCCATGCGTCCGAGCGAGCCCGCGCCCAGGAGCGCCGGCGATTTCAGGCCCGCGCAGATCCGCCGGCCGGCCCGCGCGGTGCTGGCGAAGCACGCCTAGGTCCTCGCGGGTCGTCGGGCCCTAGCGGGGCAGCGCGACGTCGGCGCTCGGCTCGCGGAGGTTGCCGTCGGGCTCGCGGCTGCGGATCGCCGTCACCACGCGGCCCTCCGCGTCCCGGACCTCGAACTCCTCGATCAGGCCCGCCTCCAGCAGCTGCTGGACGAGCCCTTCCCGCTCGGCGCCGACCGGCGGGAGCTGGTGGGACTTCCAGCGCATCACGAAGTAGCCGCGGCTCACGTGCGGCAGCCGCGCCTCCGCGCGCCGGAGCGCCTGGAGCCCCCGCTCGAGCGCGCTGCCCGCCGCCGGTGCCGGAGCCGGGCGCACCAGGCGGGAGGGCGCCGTGCGTCCCGGCGCCCGCTCGTAGCTCCGCGGCCGTTCGGCGCGGAACGCGGAGACGCCGTCGCTCAGGTGGAGCTGGCCAAAGCAGCGCACGCGCAGGTCCTTGGAGAGCTCCTCCGCCGACCACGTCGCCACCCACACCTGCTTGCCGAGCGCGTTCACCGCCTCGACCGCGGGCACGAAGTCGTCGTCGCCGGAGACGAGCACGGCGGCGTCGAACGCGCCGCTCGCGGCGTACTGGATCAGGTCGGCGACCAGGCGCGTGTCCACGCGCTTCTCCGTCGTGTACTCGTACTCGGCGCCGCAGTGGGGGCACCGGCCGCTCCGCCGCACGCGCGGCTCCCGCTTGACGAAGTAGCCCGGGCGGAGCTCGAGCCCTTTCAGGAACCCCTCGACCAGCGGCGGCGCGTCGGCGGACACGCCGACGTAGTAATAGGCGCCCGAGAAGAGCGCGTTGGGGCCGCCGACCGACTGCGTGATCCACACGGCGAGCCGGTCGTAGTCCACACGGAGCGATTCGTCGAAGCGGAGGAGGGAACGGTAGAAGTTCTGGCCGTCAAAGAAAATCGAGACCTTCATGCGAGCACTCCCCAATCAGACGCGGTGATGAATGGTGGACGATACTGGACTCGAACCAGTGACCTCTGGCATGTGAGGCCAGCGCTCTGCCAACTGAGCTAATCGTCCGTGGCTGAGAAGTTACACAGTTACGGGACGCGCGTCAACCTGCCTGCTGGCGCCCCCCTGGCGCCCCGGGAGCCCCGGCGCGTCTCGGCGCACGTCCTCATGCCGGCCGCCCGAGGTCGAGCGGCGGCGGCGCCAGCAGGCGGACGAGCTCGCGGAGGACGTCTTTCTGGGTCAGGATCCCGATCACCCGGTGCTGCGCGTCGACGATCGGCACGGCGCCGACCTTCCGCATCGCCATGAGCTGCGCGATGTTCACGAGCGGCGTGTCGGGATGGGCCGTGATGATGTCCGGCGTCTTCGTCATGATGTCGGAGACCCTGATCTCCCGGACGTGGGGGATGCGGCCCTCGGGATCGAGGAAATCGAGCACGCGGCGGAAGTCGCGGTTCGAGAGGATGCCCTGGAGCGTCCCGCCGTCGTCGGTGACGGGGAGATGGCGGATGTCTCCCTGCCGCATGAGCGCCAGCGCGGTCCACACCGTTGTCTCGGGGCCGACCGTCTGCGGGTCCCGGACCATCACATCCTGCGCACGCATCGCGATCCTCCTCGCCGGGGCGTGACCGCGCCGGGACACGTGCCCACGACCGTCTCGACTCTACGCCGCACCACCGGAAGTCATGCGCCGGTGGGACCAGTCGAGGGTAACATCAGCCGATGGTCCTCGCCCGCCTTGCCTTTGGCGTCGCCGCAGCGTGGGGGGCCTACACCGTCGGCGCTCACCTGCTGACGCCGGTATCGGTCTGGCGCGGGCCCGCGACGGGCCGGCGCATCGCCCTCACCTTCGACGACGGCCCCGACCCCGTCTGGACCCCGCGCGTGCTCGACCTCCTCGGGGAGAAGCGGGTGCGCGCGTCCTTCTTCCTCGTCGGCGAGTGCGCCGCGCGGGCCGCCGAGACCGTCCGCCGGATCGCCGCCGAAGGCCACGAGGCCGCGAGCCACGCCTGGTCTCACCGGAGCTTCTGGCTGCTCGGCCCGCGCGCGACCGAGTCCGCGATCGCGCGCACCCACGAGCTGCTGACCGCGCTCACCGGGCGGGCGCCCCGCCACTTCCGCCCGCCCTGGGGCATGGTCAACGCGGCGCTCTACGGCGCGCTCCGCCGCCACGGCGAGCGCCTCGTCTTCTGGTCCATCCAGCCCGAGGGCCTCCGTCCGGTCCCGGCCGAGCGTCAGGCGCGCTACGTGCTGGAGCGCGCGCATCCGGGCGCCATCGTGGACCTGCACGACGCGGAAGGGACGCCGGGAGCGCCCGAGCGGCTCCTCTCCGCGCTGCCCGCCATGCTCGACGGCCTCTCGGCGGCCGGCTACGAGCTCACGACCGTCGCCGAACTGCTCGCCGACACGCCCTAGCGCGTCAGCGTGCCGCGGATCCGGCGGCCGCCGGTGCGTTGGCGTAGAGCCGGCGGCCGCCCCCGGCGGCCACGAGCCTGGCTCCGGGCAGGTTCGCGACGACACTCCGCCCGGCGGGCCGGACGCTCACCACCCAGACGCGGCGGCCGCGCCGCCACGCCTCCTCGAGACGCGCGCGGTCCCAGAAGACGTCGCGCGCCTCGGGCCGGAGCGCGCCGAAGGCGAGGAC
>JACQWC010000140.1 GCA_016209635.1 Candidatus Rokuibacteriota bacterium
GGAAACGCGGTCTGAGAAGGATGAGGGCTCGCGAGTGAACCGACGATCGGACCAGACGACGCACAGTATACGCGCGCGGCAGGCCCATTGCGAGGGGTTCCTGGCCAGGGCACGAATTCCAGTTGACCAGGCGCCCGATCTGTGTCAGGCTTCGTGTGGTTCTGGGCATGATCGGTTCGTGTTTCGAGGTTTGAGATACACGCCGCGCGAGATCCAGTTCGCGCGGCGTTTCTGTTTGTCCGCCAATGTCGGCGGATGACACCGCCATCACGGCGGGAGCAACGAGGGGCAGCGCCCCGGAGGAAGGTTTCAGCAATGGCGACGGGAAAAGTGAAGTGGTTCAACGACGCGAAGGGCTTCGGCTTCATCACGCAGGAGGGCGGCGAGGACGTGTTCGTCCACTACAGCGCCGTCCAGGCGCAGGGCTTCAAGAGCCTCGCCGAAGGTGACCAGGTCGAGTTCGAAGTCACGCGCGGTCCGAAGGGGCTGCAGGCGGCGAACGTCCGCAAGGTCTAGCACCCCGCCCTGCTGATCGTCACCCACCCCACGATCCGTCCCGTTGCGGGCGTCTTCGTCCGCGCGGTTCTCCGACTGACCGCGGGACGGCGCGGTGGAGAGTGGGTGGCGGTCCCGGGCGCCGATGTGTCATACTACGGGGGTCTGGCCCGGTCGTCGGTTCATCGTGGACCCTCTCCTCACCAGACCACGTCTCTGGCGCCGTCTTCCGCGTTCCAGAGACCGTCATCAACAGCGGGAGATCTATCCGGAGGTGCGCGATGGCGCACAAACTTTTTATCGGGGGCCTGTCGTTCTCGACGTCCAGTGAGCGTCTGCGCGAGCTGTTCGGTCAGGCTGGGGGGGTCGAATCGGCCACGGTAGTGACGGACCGCGACACCGGGCGCTCCCGCGGGTTCGGCTTCGTCGAGATGGCGACGGCCGAGGAGGCCGACGCGGCGGTCAAGAAGTTCAACGGTCAGGAAGTGGATGGCCGGACGCTGAAGGTCGAGCTCGCCAAGCCGGCGGGTTCTGGCGGCGGTCGGAGCAGCGGCGGGTTCCGGAGCAGCGGGCGGAGCGGGAGTCGCTGGTAGCCGAGCGATGCAGGTCGCGGCGTTCTCGACCCCGTCGAATCCAGGCTGGCGATGGCGGATCGTCAACTACGCGGGCGAAATCGTCGAGGAGTCGGGTGACGCGTTCCCGACGATCGCCACCGCAGTGGCCCAGGGCACGAAACGGCTCGTGCAGATGAATGTCGCAGACCGCCCGGAGCCGGTGCGCGGCTATCGGTCGACCACGCACCTCAGAGGCCGCTGAGTGAGAATCGAGGTCGTCGACAACCAGATCGAGGCCGCGCTGAAGGCGCTCAAGAAGCGGATGCAGAAGGACGGTCTCTTTCAGGAGATGAAGCGCCGCGCGCACTACGAGAAGCCGTCGGTGAAGCGAAAGCGGAAGCAGGCCCAGGCGCGGAAGAAACGACGGCGGGCGCTCCAGCGCTCTCGTGCCTGGGAAGAGGACTGATCCCAGCCGTCCCTGCTCAGCGGCGGTCCGGCTCGATCACGACCGCGGTGCCGTACGCGAGCACCTCGGTGACGCGCGCGGCGATTTCGGTGGCGTCGCAGCGCATGCTGTCGACCGCACCGCGCCCGCCCGGCGACGGCGTTTGACACCCCTCCACGCAGGAGCTATAAGAAGCGCGCATCTGCGAGGCCGCCTCGAACGTCAGGAGGGCTCGATGCGCTACCGTTGGCTCCTCTCGCTCGTTCTTGCCGCGTTCACGCTGCTTCCCTGGACCCGAGTCGCGCTCGCACAGACCCCGGATACCGTGACGGAGACATTCTTCGTTCCGGCCCGTGATCCCGGGATCCAGCTCCACGTCCGCAACAAGCGTCCGGCAGGCGTGACGACGTTCGGGCCGGAGCGCATCGTCCTCCTCGTCCACGGAGCGACGTATCCATCTGAGACGGGCTTCGACATGCCCTTGGGCGGAATGTCGTGGATGGATTACGTGGCGCGTCGTGGCTGGGACGTGTACGCGATGGACCTCCGAGGCTATGGTCGGTCCACCCGGCCGCCCGAGATGGATCGGCCGGCGAGCGAGTCGAAGCCGCTCGTCAATACCGACGTCGCGGTGAGGGATGTCGGCGCGGTCGTCGATCACCTCCTTGCTCGCCGCGGCGTCCCGAGAATTAACCTCCTCGGCTGGTCCTGGGGAACGACGATCATGGGGGCGTACACGAGCCAGAACAATGCGAAGGTCGAGCGGCTCGTGCTCTACGCCCCGCTCTGGCTCCTCAAGGACCCGCCGCCGATCGGCGGTCAGGGACCGCTCGGAGCCTACCGCACGGTGACCAGGGATGCGTCGAAGCAGAGGTGGCTCAGAGCCGTCCCGAGCGGCAGGGAGAAGGAGATCGCCCCCGACGAGTGGTTCGACGCCTGGTGGTCGGCGAACCTCGCGACCGATCCCGTCGGGGCGGCGCAGAACCCACCCGTGGTGCGGGCGCCGAACGGGATCATCGAGGACCTCCGCAAATACTGGATGGCGGGCCGGCCGTACTTCGATCCCGGCAAGATCACCGTCCCGACCCTCCTCATCCTCGCGGAGTGGGACAAGGACACACCGCCGTACATGGCGCAGGCGGTCTTCGAGAAGCTGACGGGCACGCGCATCAAGTGTCTCGTGATGCTCGGCGAGGGCACGCACGCCGTGGCGCTCGAGAAGAACCGGATGCAGCTCTACCGGGAGGTGCAGCTCTTCCTCGAGGAGCCGGGGCCGTGAGGCGGTGAGCGATGCGTGAGAGGACACCGAGGGGGCTCAAGCACGCGGCGTCGATCGTGTTCGTCCTGGTCGCGGTGCTGCCGCTGCTGGTCTTCACCTGGACCCTCTACACCCTCGACGCGATCCGCAACTCCCAGGCCCAGATCGGCCTCGCCCTGTCGCTCGCCGTCGCGCTGCTCGGCTTCCACATCTTCCGGGGACTGATGGGCCAGCTCTCCGACATGATCCGGGTGGTCGCGCGATCCGCCGAGCGGCCGGCGGACCCGAGACCCGCTCGCCTGCAGGGCGCCGGACCACAGGCTTCCGGCCGAGGGGGCCTCGTGACGCCGGGGCTCGGGGCCATCCGCGAGCTGGGTGATCTCTCGACGGCGATGGCGGCCATCTGGAAGCGGGAAGCCACGGCGCACCTGGGCCGACGCGTCCTCATGTCCGTCGTCCGATCGACGGAGCCGATTGCGGGAACGATGGTCGACGTCACCGAGGATGGAGTCCTGCTGGAGCGGAACGGCCAGCAGATCGCGGTGGGTTACCAGCGGATCTCCGGGATCGAGCCCGACCGGCCGTAAATGATAGCGCGAGGCTGCCGTCCAGCGGTCGTTCTGGTGCTCCTGCTCGTCGCCGCCCCCGCGACGGCTGACCTTCTCCTCCCGCCCGGCTTCAGCGTCCAGGTCTACGTGACGGGAGACGGCTTCGACAGCGACGCCGCGCGTGGCGTTCGCGGTATCCCGGCGACCTCCACCGTCGCTTTCGACCACGCCGGGAACCTCTATCTCGCACGCACCGGGCGCCGCTACCTCGGTGGCGAGGTGGAGGATCTCTGGCCCATCTATCGGATCCCGGTGGGCGGCGCGCGGCTCAGGCCTGACACCGAGGGGAGCTACTTCCACGGCCCGCCGCTCCCGAACCCCCAGGTGGCCGCGATCCGCGCCGGGCGGGAGATCCTCGTGACGACCTTCGACCGGGAGCGGAAGGTCGGTGTCGTCTACCGGATGCTGGACGGGCGGGCCGAGCTGCTGGCGGGCGGCACGCCGCCCCGCGGGCGGGCGCCCCTGCTCACGCAGCCCGAGGGCGTGGCCGCCGACGCCGCGGGCAGTGTCTACGTCGCCGATCGGGACCGCGGCGTGATTGTCAGGCTCGACGCGGGGGGACGCGTCCTCGACCCGCGCTACGTGAGCGTCGCGCGGCCGCGCGTGCTGGCCGTCGACGACAAAGATCGGCTCTGGATCGGGAGCGACGGCGCCGCCGAGGCGCCGTGGCAGCGGGGGCCCGGGGAGATCTGGAGGGTCGGTCGCCAGGGCGTGCCGAGCGTCGTGCTCAACGGTCCCGTGGTCGCCGGGCTCGCCCTCGGCCCGGACGGGCATCCGTTCGTGGCCGACCGCCACGCCGGGAAGATCTTCTTCATCACCGCCGAGGGACGGGCGGCCGAGTTCGCCGGGTTCACGGACGGTGACGCTCCGAGGGGTCTCTGCTTCGCCCCGGCCACCCCCGAGACGCGCCGCGCCGGGATCGCCGGCGACCTCTTCGTCGTCACCATCAGCCGCGGCGCCTGGCCGGTCAACGAGATCATCCGCATCTCGGGGCCGTTCGATGAGCTGGTCCGGAAGCAGCGCTGAGGCGCGCGCAACCCCGCCGCGCTAGTGGCCGGCGATCTGCTCCAGGGTTTTGCCCCGCGTCTCCACGGCCGTCAGCGTCAGGATCACCGCCGCCGAGATCAGACACGCGGCGAGGACGGCCTGGAGGCCGAACGTGGAGCCGCCCGCCGAGAGCCAGAGCCCGCCGACGTAGGGGCCGAGTACCGCGCCGAACCTCCCCGCCGCCGAGACGACGCCCGTCCGCCGCGTCCGCATCATCGTCGGGTAGACCTCCGTCGCGTACAGCGGGAATGCCCCGCCGATCGAGGTGATGAAGAACAGGGCCAGGCCGCTCACCACCACGAGCAGGAGCGGCGTGATGATGCCGCCGGTGATCGCGGCACCGAGCAGGACGAGCGTCAGCCCGCCCGCCGCCGCGTAGGAGACCAGCGTTCCCCAGCTGCTCCAGCGCGTGAAGAGAAGGGTCGTCAGGGCGAGCGCGGGTAGCGCGATCAGCGCGGAGAGCGCCAGGTACGCCGAGGAAGTCGCGCCCGAGTAGCCCATCTTTCCGAGGAGCGTCGGCATCCAGGTGATGAAGCCGAAGTTCGCGAGGCCCCAGGCGAAGGAAAAGAACCCGAGGGACACGGTGCGCCCGTAGAGCTTCCCTGTCGGCGCCCGGCTCGCGGGGCTGTCCTGCGCGCCGGTCACGGGCGCCACCGCCGGGATCGGCCCCACCAGGGACTGCGCCGCGCGTCGGGCCTCCTCCACCCGGCCGTGCGCGAGCAGGTACCGGGCCGACTCGGGCACGACCTTGCTCCGCAGCACGAGGATCAGGGCTGCCGGGATCAAGCCCACGAGCCAGAGGAGCCGCCAGGCGAACTCTTCCGGGTAGAACGACTTGACGATCGCCGCGGTGCCCGCCGCGAGGGCGTAGCCGCCGGTCGAGCCGACGATCCCGAGAAGCAGGATCGTGCGTCCCCGGACCCGGGCGGGGATGTACTCGGCGGCGAGCGCGAACACCAGCGGGGCCTCGCCGCCGACGCCGACCCCCATCACGAAGCACGCCAGGAGCGATTGCCAGTACTCCATCGCCAGCCCGCACAGGCTCGCGACCGAGAAGAGGCCGACCGTCCAGAGCAGCACCACGCGGCGCCCGATCCGGTCGGCCATGAATCCCCAGAATATCGACCCGAGCATGGTGCCGGTGAGCCCCGATACGGCGAGGTAGGAGGCGGTGGTCTGGGAGAGGTTGAACATCGCCCGCATCCCGGGGATGACGAAGCCCAGGGTGGCCGGCTTCTGGTAATCGAAGGCGAGGGCAGCGAGCAGGGCCGCGACGAAGACGGCATGCCGCCGGGTGAAGGGGGCGCTGTCGAGCGCGCCGATGATCTCCTGCCCGTCGCGACGCGAGGGGGTGTCCAGGGCGTCCTCTCTCAGGTGGCGAGCAGGCGCTGCAAGGCCTCCTCGACCCCGACCACCCGGTTCAGCTCGCGGTCCATCCGGGGGAACACCTCGGCCGGATACCGGCCGCCCTCGAAGACGAGGAGCGCAGGGACGCGGCGGCCGAAATCCTCCTCGAGCGCGCCCTTCATCCCGAACACCGCGCGCATGGCCGCGCTGGGGCCCGTCACCGCCTTGTGGTAGACGGGGAAGACGTCCCTGGTCGAGGCGAGGTCGCGCTCCTCGGCCTGGACGCCCTTGGCACGGAGCTCGCCGATCAGCCGTTTGGCCGCGGCGATGTCACAGGGGAACTGGTCGCCGGCGCGGTGACTCGACGAGTAGTAGAGTTCGACGCGCTTGCCGCCGGACGCGGTCGCGGTGGCCGCGGCCGCCCGCTTCTCGCGCGTGGCGCCGGCCGTCTGCTTCGGCGAGCGCTGGTAGACGTCGCACTCCGTCACGCCAGGGCGGGGGAGGAGCAGCGTGAACGGATACTCCTTCTTCTTGCAGCCCCCGAGGAAGGCCTGGACGATGTTCGGATCGAGCGCCGGGGCGAAGTGCCGGCACGACACGCACAGGGTCTCCTTCATGACTCTTTCCCCTCGACGATGAAGCGCGCCCGCGAGCCGATCAGCTCCTCCGCCTTGAGCGGCCGGCCGGAGACCAGGCGACCGCGGACGTTCCGCGTGATGGGCTTGGGCTTGCCATAGACGTCGGCCCGGGCTCGGGGCGCCGGGCGGGTCTTTCCCTCGCCGACGACGGGCTGGAAGTCGGGGGTGTCCGCGAAGCCCGGCAGCAGCACGTCAGGGTCGGTCGGCTTGCCCGGGACCGGGCGCGCCTCGCCGACGAGGTGCCCGCCGTCGCTCTCGATCGCGTAGACGGTGTCGCACCCCGCGCACTTTGTCTTGCCCGTGTAGTTCCAGAACGGGTACGGGTCGAGGTAGTTCTTCACCGCGCATTTCGGACACTTGAGCAGCATCGCTCAGATCACCTCCTCGGCTTCGAGCTTCTCGATCTCCGTCCGGTCCAGGCCGCAGAGCTTGCCGTAGATGTACTCGTTGTCGGCGCCGACCGGCCTCAGCGCCCACTTCACGCGGGGCGGCGTGTCCGACATCTTGTAGGCCGGCCCCTGGGCGAGCACGTCCCCGTACGTCGGGTCGTCGAGCCAGAAGATGGAGCCGCGGTCGCGCCAGTGGGGGTGGTTGGCGACCTCCTTCGCGTTCCACACGGGCTGGACGAGGATCCCCACTCGCCCGAGGATCTGGGCCACCTGCTCCTTGGTCTTGTCCTTCGCCCATGCCTCGAGCGCCGCGTACACCTCCTTCTGGCTCTCGGGCCGGAGGCGGACGTCGTGGGTCTTGTAGACGCGGGCGAGCTGCGCCTGTCCGATCGTGCGGCACAGCGTCGCGAAGTCGGCGTCCTCGTAGGCCGAGATCAGGACGTAGCCCTCCTCCTGCTCCTGGGGATTCGTGGACCCGGGGTACGATGACTTCCCGCATCTGATGACGCCGTGGACGCAGAGCTGGGTGTCCCAGTTGCCCCATCGCTCGCGGATGACCCCCTCGCGGCCGTAGAGCGGCAGCGAGTACTCGAGCTGGCGGGTCACGCCGTGGACCTGGCTGAACTCGAGGAACGTCCCCTCGCCGGAGACGTTGTCGCGCCAGTAGAGGGCGGAGAGGATCTGGACGGCCGACATCATGCCGCCCCAGTAGTCGGCGAGCCAGTTCGTGTGCTTCGCCGGGGCGCCGCCCATCTCCACCGGCTGCCCGGTGATGGCGAACGCGCCGCCCTGGGCCTGTCCCAGGATGTCGTAGGACGCGCGCACGCGCCCCGGGCCCCAGCCGCCGAATCCGCCGAGCCACATGTAGACCAGGCGCGGGTTGATCTCCTTCAGCTGCCGGTAACCGATCCCCCAGCGGTCGAACGTGCCGGGTCTGAAGTTCTCGACGACGACATCGGCCTTGGCCGCGAGCTTCAGCATCAGCTCCCGGGCCTCGGGCCGGTGGAAGTCCATCGAGACGAAGTACTTGTTGAAGTTTGCTCCGAAGAAGCCGAGGCCGGTGCCGGAGCCCGGCACCCAGCGCGAGAGCGGATAGAGGAAGGCCTCGTTGCCGGGGGTCGAGTGGCGCATGGGCTCGCCGCGTCGCGGCGCCTCGATCTTGATCACCTCCGCGCCCAGCTCGCCCAGGTAGGTCGCGCACGAGGGGCCGAGGATGTACTGCGTGCAGGAGAGCACGCGATAGCCCTTCAGGACCTCCGGCTTGCCGAACGCGGCCTTGGGATCGAACGTGGCGCGGCAGTACCGCTCGAAATCCGGGTTGGAGACGGCGCGCGCTCGCCCGCCCTTGCCGTTGTTGTTGGCTCGCGCGTTGCTCCCCTTCGTCGCTCTTCGGTTGTCGTTGCGTCTCTTCGTCGCCATCAGATGGCCCCTTCCTTCTCGAGGCGCGCGAAGTCCTCGCGGGTGAAGCCGAGCAGGCGCCGATAGACGTCCTCGTTGTCGTACCCGACGGGGCGTCCGATCCACTTGAGCCGGGCCGGGACCTTCTCGGACAGCATCGGCGGGCTCGCCACCAGCAGCGGGCCGTAGAGCTGATCGTCGAACTCGGTCACCTGACCGCGGTACTTGAAGTGCGGGTACTCCGCGATCTCGTGCACCGCCATGACGCCGCCCGACGCGACCTCCTGGCGGATCAGCTTCCGCTCCGCCTCCGAGCGGCTGTTGTCCTTGAGCCACTCGCAGAGGAGCGTGTAGGTCTTGACCTGGCGCGTGTGGGGAAGGCGCTCGGAGACGTTGCGGAGGTTGGGGTCCGCGACGATCTCCTCCTCGGCCTCGGGGACCTCGTCGCCCACCGTCTTCCAGATCCGGTACCACAGGCGGTCGTGACCGCCGCCCACCATCATGTGGCCGTCCTTCGCGGGGTTGACCGCGTAGATGTTGATCGCGAGGTCCCAGTTGCCGTAGCGCGGGCGGATCGAGCCGTCCATCCCGTGCCAGGCCCAGTTGTAGTCGAGGATCCGGATGACGCCCTCCGCGCCCGTCGCCTCGACGAACTGGCCCTTGCCCGTGGCGCGCTCGCGGTGGATGAGCGCCGCCATGATCCCCATCGCCGCGGCGGTGCCACCGACGTGATCGGCCATCCAGAGGCCCGAGCGCGTCGGTCGGCCGCCGAACTCCTTCGGGTCGCCCGTGCCGTGGACGAATCCCGACGCGCACTGGGCGACCGGGTCGCGGACGCCCGGCTCGTCCTTGAGGGGCCCCCACTGGCCGCGCTGACCGACCCAGCAGTAGACCAGGCGCGGGTTCAGCCGGGAGAGCTGCCGGTACCCGATCTTCCACGCGTCGAACTGGCCGGGCGGCGCGTTCTCGATGAGGACATCGGCGTGCACGGCGAGCTTCTTCAGTACTTCGCGTCCCGCCTTGGTCTCGAGGTTCAGCGTGATCGCGTGCTTGTTGCGCATCTCGTGCAGGAAGTGGAGGCCGACCGGCTCGTGCCGCTCGCGGTCCTCCGCCATGTACTCCTTGCGCCCGAACGGCGTGAGCTGGCGAAGGGGGTCGCCGCCCGGCGGCTCGATCTGGATCACCTCGGCGCCCAGCTCGGCGAGCTGCGA
>JACQWC010000146.1 GCA_016209635.1 Candidatus Rokuibacteriota bacterium
AGCTCGTCGACCCGCTGCCGCGCGTCGTCCTGGTGCCGGGCCTGGGGATGTTCACCGCCGGGCGGGACGCCCGGACCGCCGGCATCGTGCGCGACATGTACCGGCACACGATCGACGTCATCGGCAACGCGTCGGCCTTCGGGCGCTACCTGTCGCTCGACCCGAAGGATGCGTTCGACGTCGAGTACTGGCCGCTCGAGCTGTACAAGCTGACGCTGGCGCCGCCCGAGAAGGAGCTGGCGCGCCGCATCGCCCTCGTCACGGGCGGCGCATCCGGCATCGGCCGCGCGGTCGCGGGGCGGCTCGCCGTCGAGGGCGCGCACGTGGTCGTCGGCGACCTCGACGAGGCGGGCGCCAGGCGGGTGGCGGGGGAGATCGTCGCGGCGGTCGGGAGCGGCCGAGCGATCGGCCTCGGGATGGACGTGACGGCCGAGGCGTCGGTCCGGGCGGCGTTCGAGGAGACGATCCTCGGCTACGGGGGCCTCGACATCGTCGTCTCGAACGCCGGCGTCGCGCACTCGGCGCCCGTGGCACGGATGGACCTCCGCGACTGGGAGCGCTCCTTCGCCGTGAACGCCACGGGCCACTTCCTGGTGGCGCGGGAGGCGATGCGACTCCTCCAGGCCCAGGGGCTCGGTGGCGCGCTCGTCTTCGTCGCCACCAAGAACGTCATGTCGCCGGGCAAGGACTTCGCCGCGTACTCGGCGGCGAAGGCCGCGGAGGCTCAGCTTGCCAAGGTCCTGGCGCTCGAGGGCGCGCCCCACGGGATCCGCTCGAACATCGTGAACCCGGACGCCGTGTTCCAGGATTCGCGCCTCTGGTCCCCTGAAGTGCGCCGGGAGCGCGCCGCCGCCCAGGGCATCGACCCGGCGGAGCTGGAGGAGTTCTATCGCAAGCGCAACCTGCTCGGCGTCCGGATCCTCCCGGAGGACGTTGCCGAGGCCGTCCTGTTCCTCGCCTCCGACCGCTCCTCGAAGACGACCGGCTGCACGCTGACCGTCGACGGCGGGGTGAAGGACGCCTTCCCGAGGTGACCCGCTGATCACCTTCGGGGTCCAGCTCATGCCGCATCCCCCGGCGGAGCAGCTCGACCTCGTCCGGCGCGTCGAGGCCCTCGGGTTCGAGTCTGTCTGGACCGGCGACCACGTGTCCTTCCACCACCCGCTCTACGAATCGCTCACGCTGCTCGCCGCCTACGCGTCGATCACGAGCCGCATCCGGCTCGGCTCGGCCGTCTACCTCCTCGCCCTCCGCCCGCCCGCGGTCGCGGCCAAGATCACCTCCACGCTCGACGTGCTCTCGGGCGGCCGCCTCATCTTCGGCGTCGGCGTCGGCGGCGAGAACCCCAAGGAGTTCGAGGTCTGCGGCGTGCCCCACCGCGAGCGGGGCGCCCGCGTGAGCGAGGCGATCGACGTCGTGCGCACCCTCTGGCGGGACACGCCGGCGACCTTCAAGGGTCGGTTCAGCCACTTCGAGGGAGTCTCGATCGACCCGAAGCCGATCCAGCGTCCCGGCCCCCCGATCTGGATCGGCGGCCGCTCCGACGCGGCGCTCCGCCGCGCGGGCCGGCAGGGCGACGGCTGGGTCTCGTACGTCGTCCAGCCGGAGCGCTACGCCCGGAGCCTCGAGAAGATCCGGGAGGAGGCGGCGGCCGTCGGGCGATCGCTCGAGGGCTTCGCGGCCGCGCACCTGACCTTCATCACCGTCGGTCGCGACTACGAGAGCGCAAAGGCGACCTGGGTCCGCATCCTGTCCAGGCGCTACGCGCAGGACTTCGGGCCGCTCGCCGAGAAGTACGGCGTGATCGGCACGCCCGAGCAGTGCGCCGAGCAGCTCGAGCGGTTCCACGCCGCGGGCTGCGCCTACTTCCTGATCGACGCGATCTGCGACCTCCGGGACGAGAGGGAGTCCCTGGAATTGATCGCCGCCGAGATCCTGCCGCGCTTCGCCCGCCGAGGCTGAGGAATGGCCGAGAAGCCGCGGGAGTGCACCGCCTGCGTCGCGGACGTCCGCTGGCTCACGCGCGACGTGATCGAGGTCGACCTCGCGATGATCGACCCAAAGGCGCTCAGCTTCGAGGCGGGCCAGTGGGTCTCGGTGCCCTTCGGGCCGAAGATCGTCCGCCCGTACACGATCGCCTCGAGCCCGCTCCGTCCCCGCGTGCTCACCCTCAGCGCCGACGTGGTGCCCGGCGGCATCGGCTCGCGATGGTTCCGCGAGCTGGCGCCGGGGGCGACCGTCGGGTTCAAGGGCCCGACGGGCGGGTTCGTCTTCCACCGGTCCGATCCGCGCCGGGTCCTCTTCGTCGCGGAGGAGATCGGTATCGTCCCGATCCGGTCGATCGTCACGGAGCTGTACGAGACGGGCTTCGGCCGGCCCGCGACGCTCGTCTCCTGGGGCCGCGACCCCGGCACGCTCGTCTACGACGGGGAGTTCCGCTCGCTCGCCCGGCGCTATCCCGGCTTCGCGTACGTTCCCGTCGTTCGCGAGCCCGGCGGGGGCTGGTCCGGCGACAAGGGCGAGGCTCACGACGCCGTCGACCGCCTGGTGTCGAGCGTCGCGGACCTGGTTGCGTACGTCTCGGGCGGGGGCGAGACGATCAACCGCGTGCGCCAGGTGCTGGTGGCGAAGGGGCTCGACCGCAAGGCCGTCAAGTGGGAGAAGTTCTGGTGACGTTGGCGCGGGCCCGGGGCAGGCTCCTCCGCTCGGAACCCCACTCGCACGGAACCTGCCCCGGGCCCGCACAGCTATCAGCGGGCCGACTCCACTGAACGGCATCGCGCGGGGAGGGGGAGATGGGTGAGATGACGGGCGGCGAGCTGGTGGCGCGCGTGCTCCGGCAGGCGGGCGTCGGGCACATCTTCACGCTGTGCGGCGGTCACATCCTGCCGATCTACGACGGCTGCCTCACCGAGGGGATCCGCATCATCGACGTGCGCCACGAGCAGGCGGCCGCCCACGCGGCGGACGCGTACGCGCGCCTCACGCGCGCGGTCGGCGTCGCGGTCGTGACCGCGGGGCCCGGCGTGACCGACGCGGTCACGGGCGTGGCGAACGCGTTCGCGGCCCGGAGCCCGCTGCTCCTGATCGGGGGTGCCGCGCCGCTCGGGCTCCGAGGGCTCGGCGCGCTCCAGGAGATGGAGCAGGTGGCGCTGCTCCGCCCGATCACGAAGGGTGCGTGGTCGGTGGCCGAGACCCGCCAGATCCCGGAGGTCCTGACGACCGCGATCCGGACCGCGCTTGCCGGCCGGCCCGGCCCCGTCTTCGTCGAGATCCCCGTCGATCTCCTGATGACGACGATCGAGGACCGCCTGGCGCCGATTCCGACGGGCTACGTCCACCGCACGCCCGCGCAGGCGGACCCGGACGCGGTGACGCGTCTGGCCCACCTCCTCGCCCGGGCCGAGCGGCCGGTGGCGGTGGCGGGCGGGGGAGTGTACTGGGACGACGCGGCCAAAGCTCTGGCGTCGTTCGCCGAGTCGGCGGGCGCGCCGATCTTCATGAACGGCGCGGGGCGCGGGGCCCTGCCCTCCGATCACCCGTTCGCCTTTGCCCAGGCCCGGGGCTGGGCGCTGGCGAACGCGGACTTCGTGCTCGTGCTCGGCGCGCCGCTCGACTTCCGGCTGGGCTACGGACGACCGCCGACCTTCGCGGAGGAGGTACTCGTCTGCATGATCGACTGCGACCCGACGGAGCTCGGCCGGAACCGGCCGCTCGAGCTGGGACTCACCGGCCACATCGGACGGATCCTGGAGCAGCTCGTCGAGGTCCTCCCGGCGGCGCTGCCGGCGCGCTGGGAGGAGTGGCGGCGGCGGGTCGCACAGCGGGAACGCGAGTCGCGCGAAACGCTCGAGGCCCAGTGCGCGTCGGAGGAGGTACCGATCTCGCACTACCGGTGGGCCGCGGAGATCGCGCGCGTGGTGACCGCCGACACGATCGTCGTGGGCGACGGCGGCGATGTCGTCGGCTGCGCGTCGAAGATCGTTCCGCTCCAACGCCCGGGCCAGTGGCTCGATCCCGGGCCGTTCGGCTGTCTCGGCGTGGGCCCCTCGTTCGCGATCGCCGCGAAGCTCCTCCACCCCGACCAGCGCGTCCTGCTCGTCGCGGGTGACGGCGCCTTCGGGCTGAACGGCATGGAGATGGAGACGGCGGTCCGGTTCGGCCTGCCGCTCACGTGCGTTATCGGCAACGACGGTGGCTGGGGCCAGATCCGCAACCCGCAGCTCTCGTTCTGGGGCGAGGCGCGGGCCGTGGCCACGTCGCTCCCGTCCACGCGCTACGACCTGATGGTGGAGTCGCTCGGCGGCCGCGGCGTCCTCGTGACCGAGCCCGGAGACCTGGCCCCGGCCCTCGAGCGGGCGCTCGCGTCGCGGGAGGTCTGGTGCATCAACGTCCTGCTCGATCCCGCGGCGTACCGGAGGACAGGGCAGGTCTCGATGGCCATCTGAGGCCCGGGCCGCGTGAGGATCACCTTCCTCTGCCCGCACCTCCGGATCGCCGGCGGTGTCCGGGCGATCCTCGCATACGCGGACGGGCTGGCGGCCCGCAGCCACGAGGTCGAGGTCGTGGTCCCCGCGCGGCGGCGGTTCCCCGTCTTCTGGCGGACGGCGCGTCCCGACGCGCCCGACTGGATGCCCGGCCTCCGGGCGCGGGTCCGCCGGGTTCCACGGTGGAGGGCGGACGCGCTGCCCCGGGCGGATGTGGTCGTGGCGACCGCCTGGCAGTCGGCCGCCGCGGTCGCCGCGGCGCCGCCGTCGTGCGGGACCAAGTTCTACCTCGTGCAGCACTACGAGAGCCTCTACCACGGTCCCGCGGACGAGGTCGACGCGACCTATCGCCTCCCCCTCCGGAAGATCGTGATCTCGACGTGGCTCCGCGACGTCATGCAGGAGCGGTTCGGGAGCGACGCTCCCGTGATCGTCACGCCGGTCGACCGGGACCTGTTCCGACAGGTCCCCGTCGCGGTCGCGACCTCCCGGCCGCGCGTCCTCATGCTCCACCACGAGTACGCGTGGAAGGGGGTCGCCGACGGGCTCGCGGCGGCGGCGCGCGTCAGGCCGCGGGCGCCGGGGCTCCACCTGGTCGGGTTCGGCGTGAAGCCTCCGCGCGCGGCGCTCGGGTACGACGAGTTCCACCCGGACCCCCCGCAGCGATCGCTCGCGGCCCTCTACAGCGGCTGCGACATCTATCTCTGTCCCTCGTGGGACGAGGGGCTCGGCATGGTCTCGATGGAGGCGATGGCTTGCGGGGCGGCGCTCGTCACCTACGACAACGGCGGCTCGCGGGATTACGCACGGGACGGCGAGACGGCGCTCGTCGCCCGGCGGCGGGACGTCGAGGATCTGGCGGCGAAGCTCGAGCGGCTGGCCGGCGACGCGCCCCTCCGGGCACGGATCGCCGCCGCGGGCACCGCCCGGGTGACGACGGCGTTCGACTGGGACCGGGCCGTCCGGCGCATGGAGGAGCTGTTCAGGGAGCGCGCCTGAGCCGCGGCTCGAGCTTGAACGCCAGGGTGTTCAGCTCGTGCTCCACCTCGGTCAGTCGGGCCGCCAGCCGGTCCCGCTCGTCCCTGAGGCAGCGGGCCAGCGAGACCATCATCTCGATGACCAGCCGTTCCCGATCCTCCACGCTGTCCGTGTCGAGGCGCACGCTGTTGTCGATCACGCTCTCACCCCCTCGCGGCGGGAGTACCCGCCGGCTGATCAGTCAGCAAAAAGGGTGCCGGCGATGCAACACCTTGAGCCACAAGGGTTTTGGTACGCGGCGCCCGGCGCGGCTGTGCCCTTGTTGACGCTCCCGAACGCGGGGTGTCGGCCAACGGGACACTCGGCGCCGCGTGATAAGATTCCAGAGGGAATGCCGATCTACGAGTACGAGTGTCACGACTGTCGCCGGCGGGTGAGCCTCCTGGTGCTCCGGCCGTCCAGCGCGCCGACGCCGACCTGTCCCCGCTGCGGCGGATCGGCGCTCACCCGCCTCATGTCGCGCTTCGCCACGGTCAAGTCCGAAGAGGCCCGCCTCGACGCCCTCGCCGACACCTCGAGCGTCGGGGATCTCGACGAGAATGATCCGGGGAGTGTCGCCCGCTTCATGAAGAAGATGGGCAAGGAGTTCGGCGAGGACCTCGGGGAAGATTTCGAGTCCGCCATGGACGAGGCGATGGCAGACTCCGCAGAGGACCCGGGTGGCGAGGGCGCCGACGACCTCTCCGGCTCTTCGCCCGCGGCCGACGATACCGCTCTGTGAAAGTCCGCCTCCACGATCGTCTCGAGGCGGTCGGCGCCGCCGCCTGGGGTGAGCTGCTCGCGTCGGCGCGCCGGCCCTCGCCGTTCCTCGGCTGGGCGTGGCACGTCGAATGGGTCCGGGCGTTCGCCGGGGGCCACCGCCTCGAGGTCCGGTCCGTGGAGGACGGCGCGGGTCGACTCGTCGCCGTGCTCCCGCTGTACGAGGCGGAGCCCGGGCGCCTCATGCTCATCGGCGGCGTCGACGTCTCCGACTATCTCGACCTGATCGCGGCGGTCGACCGGGAGGAGGAGGCCTGGATGGCGCTCCTCCAGTCACGCGCTGCCGTGGACGCCGTGTGGGACCTCCAGTCCGTGCCCGCGACGTCGCCGACGGTGACGGCCCTGCCGGCGCTCGCCGCCGCGTGCGGTCTCCGGGCGACAGTGACGGTCGAGGAGCGCTGCCCGGTCCTGACGCTGCCCGCCTCGTGGGACGCGTATCTCGCCGGGCTCCCCGGCAAGCAGCGCCACGAGCTGGGCCGGAAGCTGCGCCGCCTCGAGCGCGAGGCCCCGGAAGCGCGCGTCGCGTCGCTCGGCGGGTGCGAGGAGGTGGAGCGCCGTCTCGACGACTTTCTCCGGCTCCACCGGCGCTCCCGCGCCGGGAAGGCGCGGTTCATGGACTCGCGCATGGAGGAGTTCTTCCGCCGCGTGATCGGCGCGCTCGCCGCGGGGGGCACGGCCCGGCTCTGGTTCCTGGACACGGTGAGCGGGCCCGCGGCGAGCTTTGTCGCGATCGAGTGGGACGGCACGGTGGGGCTCTACAACTCGGGCTTCGATCCCGACCGGGCGCGTCTGGCGCCCGGGGTGGTGCTGCTGGTGCACCTCATCCGCGACGCGATCGCGCGCGGCATGCGCCGCTTCGATTTCCTGCGGGGCGAGGAGCGGTACAAGTACGAGTTCGGTCCCGTGCCGGAGGACGTGTGCGCCGTGAGGATCAGCCGGTGAGTCTCCGCGTCGCGATGCTGAGCGTCCACACCTGCCCGCTGGCGGCCCTCGGGGGCAAGGAGACCGGCGGGATGAACGTCTACGTCCGGGAGGTGAGCCGGGAGCTCGGCCGCATGGGCGTCGAGACCGACATCTTCACGCGGTCGCAGAACTCCGCGATCCCGCGGGTCGTCCAGATGGCCGAGCGCGTGCGCGTGATCCACCTCCCGGCCGGACCCGAGGCGCCCCTCGCGCGCGCGCACGTCCATGACTACCTCGAGGAGTTCGTGAAGGGCGTCGAGGCGTGGCGCCTGACGCGGGCGTTCGACTACGACCTGATCCACTCGCACTACTGGCTCTCGGGCGTCGTCGCGCTGGCGCTGCGCGAGCGGTGGTCGGTGCCGGTCCTCCAGATGTTCCACACGCTCGGCCGGCTGAAGAACCACGTCGCGCGGACGCCGGCCGACCTCGAGCCGGCGCTCCGCCTCCACGAGGAGGCGCGCATCGTCGCGGAGGTCGACCGCGTCGTGGCCGCGAACGTGGTCGAGCAGGCGCACCTCGTCCGTCACTACCGCGCCGAGATCGGGCGGATCGCCGTGATCCCTTGCGGTGTCGACACCGAGCTGTTCGCGCCCGGCGCAGAGGCCGAGGCGCGGGCGTCCCTCGGCCTCGACGGTCCTCCCCTCCTCCTCTACGTCGGCAGGCTCCTGCCTATCAAGGGGCTCGAGACGCTTCTCGAGGCGGTGGCGCGCCTCCGGGGGCGGGGGCGCGCGGTCCGACTCCTGGTCGTCGGCGGCGATTTGGACGAGCCCCTCGATGGCCACGAGGCGGACCTCCGGCGGCGGATCGCGCGGCTCCGGCTCGAGGAGGCCGTCCGGTTCGTCGGCGCGCAACCACAGGAGATGCTGCGCGCCTACTACGTCGCCGCCGACGCGGTCGTGCTCCCCTCCTACTACGAGTCGTTCGGGATGGTCGCGCTCGAGTCCATGGCGTGCGGGCGGGCCGTCAACGCGTCGCGCGTCGGTGGGTTGAGGACGACGGTTCGCGACGGCGAGACCGGCTTCCTCGTCCCGGAGGGGGACGTCTGGGCGCTTGCCGAGCGGGTCGAGCGCCTGCTGGCCGACCCCGGCCTCCGTGGGCGTCTGGGGCGGGCGGGCGTCGAGTGGGCCGCTCGCCATCGCTGGCCGTGCGTCGCCGAGGCGGTGGTGCGGGAGTACGCATCGCTCGAGCCCCGGGCGGGCGCGCACCTCGCCGCCGGGCGGTGTGGGGGGTAGCCCCGCCGAGCCACCGCTGTGCTACACTCCCCAGCGACGTGGGGACCCTCCTCGAGGTGAAATCCCTCCGCACGCAGTTCCGGACGAGCGGTGGCGTCGTCCGCGCGGTCGACGACGTATCCTGGGACGTCGGCGAAGGGGAGACCGTCGCGCTGGTCGGCGAGTCGGGATGCGGAAAGAGCGTCTCCGCCCTCTCGATCATGCGTCTCATCGAGGCGCCGGCCGGCCGGATCGTGGGCGGCCAGGTGCTCTTCAAAGGCCGCGACCTCCTCGGGCTCACCGACGAGGAGATGCGCCGCGTCCGGGGCCGGGAGATCGCGATGATCTTCCAGGAGCCGATGACCTCGCTGAACCCGGTGCTGACGATCGGCCGCCAGCTCACCGAGGGGCTCGAGATCCACCTGGGCATCACGACGGCGCAGGCCCGGGCCCGCGCGGTCGAGCTGCTCGGCATGGTGGGCATCCCCGACCCGGCGCGGCGCCTCCCGCAGTACCCGCACCAGTTCAGCGGCGGCATGCGGCAGCGGATGATGATCGCGATGGCGCTCGCGTGCAACCCGTCGCTCGTCTTGGCCGACGAGCCGACGACCGCGCTCGACGTCACGATCCAGGCACAGATCCTCGAGCTGATGAAGGATCTCTCGCGCCGGCTCGGCGTCGCGATGCTCATCATCACCCACAACCTGGGCGTCGTCGCGCGCTACGCGGACCGCGTGAACGTCATGTACGCCGGCAAGATCATCGAGCGGGGGACGGCGCGCGAGCTGTACGGGAATCCGCGTCACCCCTACACGCTCGGCCTCCTGCGCTCGGTGCCGCGGCTCGACGAGCCCAGGCGGGCGCGCCTGGCGCCCATCCAGGGGCAGCCGCCCGACCTCACGCGCCTGGGCGAGGGGTGTGCCTTCGCGCCGCGCTGCGCCTTCCGCGTCGAGCGCTGTGCCCTCGAGACGCCGCCGCTCCAGTCGGTCACGCCCGACGGCCACCTGAGCGCCTGCTGGGAGGCCGAGCGGCTCGTCGCGGACTATGAGCCCGCCCGCTGACGCGCCCTCGGGGGACGTCCTCCTCGAGGTCCGCGATCTCGTGAAGCACTTCCATGTCGGCGGCGGCCTCTTCGGCGGGCGGCCGGGCGTCGTGCGCGCGGTCGACGGCGTCAGCTTCTCGATCCGGCGCGGCGAGACGCTCGGGCTCGTCGGCGAGTCCGGCTGCGGCAAGACGACGACGGGCCGGTGCATCCTCCAGCTCGAGCGCCCGACCAGCGGGAGGATCATCCTCGAGGGGACCGACCTGACGGCGCTCGATCAGGTCGCGCTCCGGCCCGTGCGCCGGCGGATGCAGGTCATCTTCCAGGATCCGTACAGTTCCCTGAATCCCCGCATGACGGTCGGGCAGATCATCGGCGAGCCGCTCGCCGTCCACCGCATCGTCACCGAGCCCGCCGCGCGGGCGGCCCGCGTCCGCGACCTGCTCTCGAGGGTCGGGCTCCTCCCCCAGCACGCCAGCCGGTACCCGCACGAGCTGTCCGGCGGCCAGCGCCAGCGGGTGGGCGTGGCGCGGGCGCTCGCCATGGAGCCTTCCCTCATCATCTGCGACGAGCCCGTCTCGGCCCTCGTCGTGTCCATCCAGGCCCAGATCATCCACCTGCCGGAGGACCTCCAGGCGCAGTTCGGCCTCACGTACCTCTTCATCGCCCACGACCACTCGGTCGTGCGCCACATCTCGGACCGCGAGGCCGTGATGTACCTCGGCAAGATCGTCGAGATCACCGACCGCAAGTCGCTCTACGAC
>JACQWC010000141.1 GCA_016209635.1 Candidatus Rokuibacteriota bacterium
ACGGGCAGCCTCAAGGACCGCATCTACCTCCACATGTTCGAGCGGGCCGAGGCGCGCGGCGCGCTCCGGCCCGGCATGCGCGTCCTCGAGTGCTCCACGGGCAACGCGGGGATCGCGTGCGCCTTCGTCGCGGCGGTCAAGGGCTACCCCTGCACGATCGTCATGCCCGAGGGCATGAGCGACGAGCGGAAGAAGCTCATGCGCGCGTACGGCGCGACGCTCGTCCTCACACCGGGCGGCGAGAGCGACGTCGACCTCTCCCTCGGGCGCCTGGCCGAGATCCGCGCGTCGGACCCGGCGGGCTACTGGGTCCCGGGGCAGTTCGACAATCCCGACAACGTCGAGGCGCACTACGTCACCACGGCGCCTGAGATCTGGGAGCAGTGCGGGGGGGCGGTCGGCGCCTTCGTCGCCGCGCAGGGGAGCGGCGGGACGCTGACCGGCGTCGGCCGGTTCCTCCGGGAGCGCGATGCCCGGGTGCGCCTCTACGCGGTCGAGCCCGACGAGTGCGCCTTGCTCGCCCGCCGCGCCTGGGGCCCGCACGGCATCGAGGGCATCGGGGACGGGTTCATCCCCGAGAACCTGGACGTCTCGCTGCTCTCCGGCGTGATCACGACCACGACCGCCGAGGCGCTCGGCATGGCACGGCGGCTGGCGGCGGAGGAGGGGATCTTCTGCGGCGTCTCCACCGGGTGCAACGTGGCGGCGGCGCTCAAGCTCGCGCGCCGGTACGGTAACCTCCCGTCCATCGTCACGATGGCCAACGACACGGGCCAGCGCTACTTCACCACCGCGCTCTGCGGCGAGGCGAAGCGCGTCGACGTGCCCGCGCGCGACCACCCGATGGACCCGCGGACCCGCCGGGAGCTCGACCGCCACCAGGCGGCGTGGGAGATCCTCGCGTGAACCCGGGGGAGTACGACTTCGTCGCCGCGCGGCGGCGGCTCGAGGCGAAGCCGAAGTCGGCGGGCGAGAAGCTGACGACCCTCGAGGACGCCGCCGCCCGCGTGCGGGACGGCGATCACCTGAGCGTCGGGGGCTGCCTCTTCTCGCGCACGCCCCTGGCGCTCGTCCGGGAGATCCTCCGCCAGCGCCGCCGCGGCCTCACCCTCTCGCGCAACCTCACCTGCACGGAGGGCGAGCTCCTCATGGTCGCGGGGGCGGTCGAGCGCGTCGTCACCGCGTGGATGTCGATCGGGCTTCCCTGGGGGGTATCGAAGATCATGCGCGAGTACGTCGAGTCGGGCCGGGTGGCGCTCGAGGAGTGGAGCCACCTGGCGCTCGGGCTCAGGTTCCGGGCGGGAGCGATGGGCGTGCCGTTCCTGCCGGCGCTCACGATGCTCGGCTCCGATCTCATGGCGGTCGCCGGCACGCGGACGGTCGAGGACCCCTACACCGGCGCCACGCTCGCGGCGGTGCCGGCGCTCTTCCCGGACGTCGCCCTCCTCCACGTGCATCGCGCCGACCGCTTCGGCAACTGCCAGATCGACGGCTACCCCCACATGGACTCCGACATCGCCCGCGCCGCGACCACCGTCCTGGTGACGACGGAGGAGATCGTCTCCGAGGAGGAGACCCGCCGCCGCCCCGACCGGACGGTGATCCCCGGCTTCGTGGTCGACGCGCTCGTTTGGGTCCCGTTCGGCTCCTATCCGCACGAGTGCTGGGGCCTCTACGAGGCGGACTTCGACCACTTCGCGGAGTACACCGCGGCCATCGCTGCGCGCGGCTCCGAGGCCGTCGTCGAGTACCTCGATCGCTACGTCTACGGCCCGCCGGCGTGGGCCGACTACCTCGACCTCTTCGGCGGCGAGCGGCTCGCGCGAGCGCAGCGGCTCGGCCGCGAGCTGACCCCGTCGGCATGACGGACGGCTGGACGCCCGCCGAGCTCCTGGCCGTAATGGGCGCCCGCCAGCTCGCGGACGACACGACCGTCTTCGCCGGCGTCGGGGTCCCCCTCCTCGCGGCCGCGCTGGCGCAGCAGCGCCACGCGCCCCGCCTCACGATGGTGATCGAGGGCGGCATCATCGGGCCGCAAATCAAGCCGGGACGGCTGCCGATCTCGACCAACGAGATGCGCGCGGGACACCGGGCCACGATGCTGCCGGCCATCACAGACGCGTTTCTCCTGGCGCAGCGCGGGTTCCTCGACTGCGGCTTCATGGGTGGTGCGCAGATCGACCAGTTCGGGAACATCAACACGAGCGTCCTCGGCCCCGACTACTGGCGGCCGAAGGTGCGGCTCCCGGGCACGGGCGGCGCGAACGACATCGTCTCGCTCTGCCGCGAGGTCATCATCCTCACGCCGCACGAGCCCCGACGCTTCGTGCCCCGCGTCGACTTCGTGACGAGCCCGGCCTGGCTCGACGGCGACGGGGCCCGGCGCCGGGCCGGCCTCCTCTTCGGCGGTGTTTCGCGCGTGGTGACCACGCTCGGCATCCTCGGCTTCGAGCCCGACACCCGGCGCATGCGGATCGAGGCGACGCACCCCGGGGTGGCGATCGACGTGATCCGGGCAAACACGGGCTTCGAGCTCGGCGTGGCCCCGCGCGTCGCCCGGACCGAGCCGCCCTCGCGGGACGAGCTCCTGATGCTCCGGGCCCTCGATCCCGAGCGGCGCTTCCTCGGCTGAGGCGGGCGCATGGACTTCGGTCTCGCGCTCAGGAACTTCGTCGGGCCCGGGGAGACCCCCGCGGTCGACGAGCTGCTCGCCTACGCCGAGCGCGCCGAGGCGCTGGGGTTCGAGTCGCTCTGGGCGTGGGACCACGTGATCCTCGGCGTGGAGCCCGCCTTTCCCATCCTCGACGCCGTCGGGATCCTGACGGCAATCGCGGCGCGGACGACGCGCATCCGGCTCGGCACGGGGGTCCTCGTGCTCCCGCTCCGGAACCCGACCCTCGCCGCGAAGGCGCTCGGCACGCTCGACGTGATCTCCGGCGGCCGCCTCATCCTCGGCGTCGCGGCGGGATGGTACGCGCGGGAGTTCGACGCGGTCGGCGTGCCGTTCAAGCAGCGCGGCCGCCTCTTCGAGCGGAACCTCGACGTCTTGCTGCGGCTCTGGACCGGGGACCGCGTGACGCTCGCGGTCGACGAGCTCCGCCTGCGCGAGGCCGTGATGCGCCCGACGCCCGTCCAGAAGCCGCGGCCGCCGATCCTCATCGGCGGCTACGTCGACGCGGTCCTCCGGCGGGTCGCCACCCGGGGCGATGGCTGGCTCACCTACTTCTACACGCCCGAGAGCTACCGCCGGGCCTGGGACAAGATCGTCCGCTTCGCGCAGGAGGCCGGACGCGACCCCTCGACGCTCACCGGGACGAACCAGCTCGCGATCCTGATCGGGCGCTCCCGCGCGGAGACCGAGGCGCCGATGCGCCACTGGCTCCAGACCGAGTGGGACGTGGCTGCGTGGAGCGAGTCGACGATCGAGCACGCGATCCGGGGCAGCGTCGGGGAGTGCGTGGAGCAGCTCCGCGCGCACGTGAGGTCGGGCGTCGACCGGATCATCCTGATCCCGTACCGCTACGGGCGCGAGCAGGTCGAGCTCATCGCCAGCGAGATCCTGCCCCGGTTGCGATCATGACGGGCGTGGACCGGCGGGAGACCTTCGAGCGCGTGCTCCGGCCGGAGCCGGGACGGACGGCGCTCCTCGTGGTCGACATGCAGCGCGGCTTCCTCGACCCCGGCGCGGCGCTGGAGGTCCCCCAGGCCCGCGAGATCGTGCCGACGATCAAGGCCCTCCTCGAGCTCTTCCGGGAGAAGCGCCTTCCCGTCGTCTTCTCGGAGTTCGTCTATTCATCCGCGGTGCCGCTACTCGTCGGCCAGCTCCACCCCGAGCACAGGCCCGCCGTCCCGGGTGCTCCGGCGGGCTTCGGGCTGCCGTCGTCGAACTGTCTCGAGGGCCATCCGAGCGTCCACACCGTCGAGGCGCTGGCGCCGGGCCCCGGAGAGCTGGTGGTCCGCAAGCACTGGTACGATGCCTTCGCGGGCACACCGCTCGACGGCGCGCTCCGGGCCCGCGCCGTCACTTCGCTCGTCGTGACCGGGACGCTGACGGACATCTGCGTCCTGGCGACGGTCGTGGGCGCGTTCAACCGGGAGTACCGCGTCACCGTGGTCGAGGACGGTGTCGCCACGCTCTGGCCCGAGATCCAGCGGGCCACCCTCGACATCATTGGCCGGGCGTACGGCCGCGTCGTATTCTCGAAGGAGATCGCCGCCGAGATCGGTGGCTGGTGAGGAGGGTCGCGATGAGTCAGCCGCTGAGGTTCTCGGGCGTCATGCCGGCCAACATCCTCCCGTTCCGCGCGGACCTCGAGATCGACGAGCCCGCCTACCGGCGCCATCTCCGCTGGCTCGCCGCGACCCGCGGCGTCACCGGGATCGTGGCGAACGGGCACGCGGCGGAGGTGTCGTCGCTCAACCGCGAGGAGCGGAAGCGGGCGCTCGAGATCGCGCTCGACGAGGTCGGCGGGAAGTGCCCCGTCGTCGCCGGCGTCTACGGGGACGGCACCGCCGAGGCGGTGGCGCTGGCCCGGGACGCGAAGGCCGGGGGCGCGGCCGGGGTGCTCGTGTTCCCGCCGACGCTCTTCATGTGGGGGGCACAGGTGAAGCCCGACATGGTGATCCGTCACTTCTCCGAGATCGCCGCGGGCGCGGGCCTGCCGATCATCGTCTTCGAGTACCCCCCGGCGACGGGAATCGGCTACGCCCCGGAGACGCTCGCGCGGCTCGCCGAGATCCCCCAGGTCGCCGCGGTGAAGGATTGGTCGAACGAGATCGTCGCGTTCGAGCGGAACCTCCGGGCCCTGCGCGCCACGGGGCGGCCCGTGGCGATGCTGTCGTCGTTCACGATGTCCTTGATGGCGACCTTCCTGCTCGGCGCCGATGGCGCGATCTCCGGGATGGGCAGCGTCGCGGCCGACCTCCAGGCGGAGCTGTTCGAGGCGTGCCAGAAGGGCGACCTCGACGGCGCGCGGCGGATCAACGATCGGCTCGAGCCGCTCGTCCGGGTCTTCTACGCCCCACCCTTCGTGGACATGCATAATCGCATGAAGGAGGCGTTGGTCCTGCTCCAACGCATCCCGGCGGCGCACGTCCGTCCGCCCCTGACGCGGATCTCGCACGAGGAGCGGGCGGCGATCGGACGGGCGCTCGCCGCCGCCGGCCTGGTCCCGGCCGGACGCTAGGGCCGTCCCGCCAGGATGCCGCTTGCGCGGTCAGACCGGTTGTTGTAGATAGAGGCAACCCTTTCCGTCACCCCCCTGGCCCACCCGGTGGGCTCCCGAAGGAGGACCGCGATGGCCGAACGTTGGCAAGACGAACCGTGGGCGAAGGACATGTGGTGGCGCGGCAAGACCACCCGCCGGCGCTTCCTGGGCCTCGGCGCGGCCGCCGCGGGCGCGGTGGGGGCCACCATGCTGGTGCCGCCGCCGTGGCGTGAGGCGTTCGGCCAGGCGAAGCCCTACAAGCTCGGCACCCTCCAGCCGCTGTCGGGGACGGCGGCGCCCGGCGGCAAGACCGCGCTCGTGGGCATTCAGATGGCCGTCGACCGCATCAACAAGGGGGGTGGCGTCAACGGCCGCCCGATCGAGCTCCTGATCGGCGATTACGAGTCGAAGCCCGACGTCGGCCGCCGCAAGGCCGAGCGGCTCCTCGTCGAGGACAAGATCGACGCCCACGCGGGCGGATACCTGTCCAACGTCTGCCTCGCCTGCATGCCGCTCTACGAGGAGCACAAGGTCGTCAACATGATCACCGTGTGCCTGGACACGACGATCACGACGAGCAAGTGCAGCCGGTACACCTTCCGGCCCTTCGACTTCGCGCCCTCCCAGGCCGTCGCCGCCGGGCCGTACATGGTCGGCAAG
>JACQWC010000142.1 GCA_016209635.1 Candidatus Rokuibacteriota bacterium
GGATCACAGAGAGCACTGTACCGGACGGGCGCGCCCGCCTCAAAGAGTTCGCCCATCCGGTACACTATCCGGGTGTTCGCGCTCGGGCTCGCCGTCCGGTGGGTTCATCTCGCCGCCTGCCTCGTCCTCGTCGGCGCCTCGGCGACGATCCTGTTCGCGGGACGCTCCGACCGGCCCACGGCCCTCCGGTGGGAGAGGCGCCTGCTCGTCAGGTCGCACGCGCTCGCGGCGCTCGCGCTCGTCTCTGGCGTGGCGCTGCTCCTCTTCCACACGGCGATCCTCGAAGGGCGCGCCACGGCCGCCTTCGACCCCGCCGCCCTCGGCCGGGTGCTCTTCGAGACCCACGGGGGGCGCGTCTGGCTCGTGCGGCACGGGCTGCTCTTGCTGCTCGCCGCGTTTCTCGCCATCCGCTGGACCGTGGACGAGCGCGTGGACTGGGGGGCGGCGCGCGGCGAGGCTCTCCTCCTCGGCGGCGCCGCGCTGGCCCTGGTGGGCGCCGCGGGCCACGCCGCCGCCGTCGAGCCCGACGCCGCCCTCGCGATCGCCGTGGACGGCGTCCATCTGCTCGCCGCGGGCGTGTGGGCGGGCGCGCTCATCCCGCTCGCGGTCCTGCTCGGCGCGGCCGCGCGCGCGGAGGGCGCCGACGCGCGCCCGTACGCGGTGCGGGCCGCGCGGCGGTTCTCACGCTGGGCGCTCGTGGCGGTGCTCGTGCTCGCGGGAACCGGCGCGGCGAACGCGGCGGCTCACGTCGGCTCGGTCGCGGGCCTCGTCGGCACGACCTACGGGCGCCTGCTCCTCGGAAAGCTGGCGCTCCTGGTCCCGATCCTCGGGCTCGCGGCGGCGAACCGCCGCCTCCACCTCCCGCGACTCGCCGGCGACGGGCCCACGGTCGGGCGTCCGGCGATGCGCGTCCTCGCCCGCTTCGTCGCCGTCGAGGGCACGCTGGCGCTGGCGCTCTTCGCGTTCGTCGCGGCCATGAGCCTCACGCCGCCCGCGCGCCACGACGCGCCGGCGTGGCCGTTTTCCTTCCGCCTCTCGACGGCGGTGCTCGAGGACGCGCCGGGCTTGGCGACGCGCGCGCTGGTCGGGAGCCAGGTGGCGGTGCTCGGCGGAGTGATACTGCTCGCCGCGCTCTTGCTGCGCGCGTGGCGGCTTCCGCTTGCCGCCGGTGCCGGCGTCCTCCTCGGTGCGGGTGCAGCGCTGGCCCTCCCGCCCCTCGCGATCGACGCGTACCCGACGACCTACCTGCGCCCGTCCGTCCCGTATCAGGCCGCGTCCATCGCGGCCGGCGAAACGCTCTATCGGGCGAACTGTGCCGTGTGCCACGGCCCGACCGGCGCGGGCGACGGTCCCGGCGGCCTCCGGCTCCCGCGTCCCCCGGCCGATCTGCGCTCGCCCCACACCGCCCAGCACACCGCGGGTGACCTCTTCTGGTGGATCACCCACGGCATCCCGCGCGGGGAGATGCCCGCGTTCGGCGCGCGGCTCACCGAGGAAGAGCGCTGGGACCTGATCAACTTCCTCCGCGCCCTCTCCTCCGGCTACGCGGCGCGCGGGCTCGGGCCCGGGGTCGGCGTCGAACGCCCGTGGCTCGTCGCCCCCGACTTCACGTTCGCCGTCGGGCCCACGCCGGCGCGCGCCCTCAAGGACTACCGGGGGCGGCGGATCGTGCTGCTCGTGCTCTACTCGCTGCCGGGCTCGCGCCCGCGGATCTCCCAGCTCGCCGAGCGCTACGACGTGCTGGCGACGCTCGGCGCCGAGGTGATCGCCGTGCCCGCCGACGGCGCCGCCGATGCGATCCGGCGGCTCGGCGCCGAGCCGAGGATCCTCTTCCCGGTCGTCACCGACGGGGCCTCCGCGATCCTCGCCGCGTATCGGCTCTTCGCGGGGCCGGCGCACGCGGAAGTGCTGATCGACCGGCAGGGCTACGTCCGCGCGATCGCGCGGGGCGGCGGCGGGGCGGCGGCCGACCCGAACGCGCTGCTCGCCGAGATCCAGCAGCTCAACGAGGAGAAGGCGCCGGGCCCGGCGCCGGAGGAGCACGTGCACTGATGCGCGCCTGGAAGGCGGTCGTCCTGATCGACCTCGCCCTGCTGCTCGGGATCGGCGGAGGGTATCTCTTCTGGGGGCTCCGGGCCACACGGCTGGAGCGCGAGCTGGCCGTCGCGCGCGCGGCGGCGGCGTCAGGCATCGAGCGCGAGTGGCAGGTCGAGGGCGTGGTGCGCGCGGTGCTGCCGGAGATCAACGTGCTCGTCATCACCCACGGCGAGATCCCGGGCTTCATGGCACCGATGACCATGGGCTTCCGCGCCGCCTCGCCGACGATTCACGCGTCGGTTCAGGCCGGGGACGCGGTACGATTTACCCTGCGGGGCGTGCCGCCAAACGTGGCGGTCACCGCGATCGAGAAAACCAGGTGAGGAGGCCCGGGGTGCCGACGCTGATCGTCACGCTGCTCCTGGCCGCGACGCTCTCGGGGGCACTCCCCGCTGCGGCGGCCCAGCTCTTCGTCACGAACACGAAGTCGGACTCGGTGTCCATCATCGACACCGACGCGCTCGAGGTCGTCGGCACGATCCCGCTCGGCAAGGGGAAGCCCAACCGCATCGTCTTCCATCCGGATGGCAAGCTGGCCTGGGTCGTCTATGACAAGAGCCACGACCTCGGCGTGATCGACGCCGAGGCGCGGAAGCTCGTCCGGCGCGTGAAGATCGGCGGCAACCCTTACAACCTCGCCTTCACGCCCGACGGCCACCACCTCCTCGTGCTCGAC
>JACQWC010000139.1 GCA_016209635.1 Candidatus Rokuibacteriota bacterium
AACTTCGCGCCGATCACCTGCTGGCGCCGCTCGAACCAGAGCTTGACGAGGTTGCGGAAGAGCAGGACCAGCAGGAGGAGGAAGACGATCAGGTTCAGGTTGAAGAGCGCGAAGACCATCAGGTGCGACCCGACGGGTAGGTCCGGCGCGCGAACGCCCAGCTCGAAGGCCGCCCCGATGCCGAGCAGCAGCAGGAACAGGCTGATGATGAGGAGGTTGCGCTTGCGCCGGGACTGCTCGGTGATGAGCGGCATCACTGGATCCGCGTGATCGTGCGGTAGTCGGACTGCCGGGTCGTCTGCTCCGCCGTCCCCGCCAGGCGCGCGAAGAAGCTCGTGTCGCCGTTGAGCGCGGCCTCGGCGCGCACGCGCACGTAGAACACCTCGGTCGCGTCGAGCGTGGTCGAGGCGGTCAGCTTCACCGCCCGGACCTCCGAGAGCACCCGCTGGGCGTCCCGCAGGTCGCGCGTGGTGTACGGGGCCCAGGACTCGCCCTTGAGCGGCGTGACCTTGTACTCCTTGGTGACGACGTTGTAGGCCAGACTACGCTCGACGACCTTGGTCGTCAGCAGGCGGTCCGGCCAGAGGCGGTTGAACTGCCAGAGCTCGATCGTGAACCGGACGTGGGCCGGCATACCGCTCGTGAGCCCCTCGTGGAAGGTCGGCGGAATGGTTCCCAGGAGCACGACGCGGACCGTGATGTCGAAGTCGTTCAGGAAGACGTCGAGGTCGCTGATGCGGAGTTCGGCCTGCGCCGGCCCGGCGAGGACGAAGGCCAGGGCCGCAACCACGAGGAGCAGGGCCGCACCCGGTGCACGCATACCCCGAGATTATAGCCCGCCCTCGGGGCGGCCGGGGTGCGGCCCGGGATCGCCTTAGATCGCGGCCAGGCCCGACACGGGCGCCAGCCCGTCGGTCCGCCCCGCCAGGCCCAGCTCCCGCAGCTGGCGGATGGCGGCGCCGACGGCGCGGCGCTCGAGCCCGAGCGCCCGGTGGATGGCGACGGCGAGCTCGAGGTTGAGTCCGTGGCCGGCGTTGCGCGCGATCACGTGCCCGACGATCGGCCTGCCGAGGATCGCGAGGTCGCCGATCAGGTCGAGGATCTTGTGCCGGACGAACTCGTCCGCGTAGCGGAGGCCGTTGAGGGCGCCGCGCTTGCCGACGACCACGGCGTTGTCGAGCGAGCCGCCGAGCGCCAGACCCTTCCGCCGGAGGGCGCCGACGTCCTTCAGGAAGCCGTAGGTGCGCGCCGGCGCGAACGCCTCGACGAAGAGCCGCTCCGTCGGCACGCACGAGAGCACCTGCGTGCCGATCGCCGGGTGGTCGTTGTCGAGCGTGTAGCTGATGCGGAAGGTGGTCGACGGGACGATCTGGATCCACCGCGCGCCGGTTCCCACCCGGATCGGGTACGGGATCACGATCGGGCGGCGGCGGGCGGGCTGCTCCGTCCGACCGGCCGCGGTCAGGAGCGCGACGAAGGGCTTCGAGCTGCCGTCGGCCGCGGGGATCTCCACGCCGTCGACCTCGACCGCGAGGTTGTCGATCCCGAGCCCCGCCGCCGCGGCCATCAGGTGCTCGATCGTCTGGATCCGGGCGCCGTTCTTCCCGACCGTGGTGGCGTAGTAGGAGTCGACCACGCTCTCGGGCGTCGCGAGGATCGGATCAGCATGTCCCGCGACTCTGAAGACGATCCCGCAGTCCGCCGGCGCCGGCGAGAGGGTGACCTGCGCGTGCTTGCCGGAGTGGAGCCCGACCCCCTCGAAGCTGACCGGCTTTCGGATGGTTCGCTGATACATAGCCGGGCGGAAGAACAGCAACGAGGGTGCCACGGCTCGCGCCGGCTGTAAGCGGCTGATTTCGTAGGTCCTGGAATCCCGGCCCTCGGGCGTCGAGGGCCGGGAACCGTCCCATGCACACCACGGTGGCGGAGGGCGGTCGTCTCTTTTGGGAGACATCATCACATCATCAGAACATCAGACATCAGACGTCGACGATCAACCTCGTCTCCACGCGGCCGCCCCGCGTCTCGACGGCGACCTGGTGGAAGGTCGCGGCCTTGACGATGGTGCCGGGCCGATGCCGCGTCCGATCGATCTCCTCGCCGCGGAGAAGGCCGTGGACGAGCGTGTCGCCGCACGCGGACACCTCCACCTGCCGGACGACGAAGCCCTCGATCTCGTGCACGTAGAGGCACTCGTTGATCCAGTTCACGAGCAGGTGCTCGGCCGAGTCCCCCTGCGCGCGCACCTCACGCGTCTCGCGCGGCTCGACATCGTCCGGGCTCACGATGAGCGCGAAGACGCCGAGCGTCGTCTGGGCGAACGCCTCCGCGCGGCTCGGACCCCACGCGCGGACGCCCACGTCGGCGGCGACCTCGAAGTAGTCGTAGCCGGCGGCCGTGTCGGTCACTGGCCTACCCTCTCTTCGACCGTGGGGGCGTTCTCACGCGCCGTGGAGGTCGCCGAAGCGGTACTGGAGGATGGCGATCACCGCGGGGCCCGCGGTCTCCGTCCGGAGGATGCGCGGGCCGAGCCGCACCACCTCCCACCTCCGGGCGCGCGCGGCCGCGACCTCCTCGGCGCTGAGCCCCCCCTCGGGCCCGACGAGCACCGCGGCAGTCGACGGTCTCGCCGCCGCGCGGTCGAGCGTGGGCCCGATCGGCGGGGACTCGCCCTCCCAGAGGCAGAGCATGAGATCGGCGCCCTCCGCCCGCTCGAGCCACTCCCCGAGCGGGCGTGGCAGAGCGATCTCGGGGATCACCGCGCGGCCGCACTGCTTCGCCGCTTCCCGGGCGACGCGCTGCCAGCGCCGGGCCCGGTCCCGCCAGCGCCCGGGCTCGAGCCGGACGATCGTCCGCTCGGCGATGGCCGGCAGGACGCGTACCACGCCAAGCTCGCTGGCGGCGCGGAGGATCGGCTCCATCTTGTCGCCCTTCGGGATGCCCTGGATCAGCGTGACCGCCAGCGACGACTCGTACGGGCGCGTCGCGACCTCGAGGATCGTGCCGGTCGCGGTGTCGCCGAGCGTCTCGATGCGGACCGTGTAGTCGCGCCCGGTGCCGTCGACGGCGATGACGGCGTCCCCGGGTCTCAGCCGGAGCACGCGGGCCAGGTGCCGCGTCTCCTCCCGGTCGAAGTGAACGCGCGCGCCCTCGATGCGCTCAGGCGCGATCGCGAAGCGGCGCACACCGGAGCTCGAGGGTGGTCCAGCCGTCCCGGGACACGGTCGCGCGTTGCTCGAAGCCATGGGTTTCGAAGGCCGACCGGACCGCGAACCGCTCGGCATCGAGGATGCCGCCCGCGACCACGGTACCTCCGGGGACGAGGTACCGGGCGGCACGGGGCGCCAGCCGGAGGTGCGCGGCCGTGAGGAGATTGGCCATCACGAGTTCCACCGGCGGCACCTGGAGGTCGAGCGCGTCGCCGAGCACGCAGCGCACGCGCTCGGCCACGTGATTGCGGGCGACGTTCGCGAGGGCGAGCGCGACGGCGTCCGGGTCGTCGTCCACCGCGAGGACCGCCGGCGCGCCGAGCCGAGCCGCCGCGATCGCCAGGATGCCGGAGCCCGTGCCGAGGTCGAGCACCCGCCGGGGCGCGTCGGCGCGGGTCATGATCGACTCGAGCGCCTCGAGGCAGCCGGCCGTGCTGCCGTGGTGGCCCGTCCCGAACGCCCGGCCCGGCTCGATCGTCAGGACGGTCCGTCCGTTCGCCGGCCCCTCCTCCCACGGCGGGACGACGAGGAGCGCGCGGCCGACGGCCACGGGCCTGAAGTGACACCGCCAGGCATCCGCCCAGCCCTCGTCGTCGAGGGCGGACACGGTCGGACCTGCGGCGCGCGAGAACCCGAGGGCGCGGAGGCCATCGGTGTACTCGCGGACCCGCGCGTCGAGCGCCTCGGGCGACGCGGTGCCGGCGAAGAATGCGCGGAGCCGGGGTGGACGGCCCCGCTCCTCTTCCTCGATCACCCCGAGCGCGCCGAGCTCCCACATGAGATTGACCAGCCCCTCCGCGGTGTCCGCCGCGGTCGTCAGGCTGAGCTGCCAGTACCCGGAGGGCGGCGCGGCGGGAGCCACGACCTACCCGAAGAGCTTCTTCATGCGCTCGAAGAAGGCCGTCGTCAGCGGCCCCCGCTCGCCCTTCGACGCGGCGTCGAACGCCGCGAGGGCTTCCCGCTGCTTGACGTTCAGCTTCTGCGGGACCTCGAGGATGAGCCGGTAGCAGAGGTCACCGTGGCCTCGCTCCCTGAGGCGCGGCATCCCGCGGCCGCGGAGCCTCAGCACCTGATGCGGCTGGCTTCCGGCCGGCACCTTGAACCTGACGGTGCCGTCGAGCGCGGGGACCTCCAGCTCCGCGCCGAGCGCGAGCTGGGCGAAGGAGACGGGGAGGTCGCAGTAGAGATCGGCGCCCTGGCGCGCGAAGATGTCGTGCTCGAGGATCCGGACGAGCACGTAGAGGTCGCCCGGCGGCCCGCCGTTGAGTCCGCTCGAGCCCTCGCCACCGAGCCGGAGCTGCATGCCGTCGTCGATCCCCGCGGGGATCTTGACCCCCAGCAGTCGCTCCGCCCGCTGGCGTCCTTCGCCCTGGCAGGCGGCACACGGGTTCCGGTTCAGCTGCCCCTCTCCCTGGCACTTGGGGCAGGTGCGTGCCACGGTGAGGAAGCCCTGGCTCAGGCGGACCTCGCCGCGTCCCCGGCACATCTCGCAGGTGACGGGCCGGCTGCCCGGCTCGGCGCCGGTTCCCCCGCAGCGCTCGCACCGCTCGAGGCGCGGGATCTGGATCTTCGTCTCGAGGCCGGTGGCGGCCTCCTCGAGCGGGATCTTCAGCTCGTACTGGAGGTCCTCGCCCCGTGCGGCGCGCGAGCGCCGGCCCGGCCCGCCGCCGGAGAAGAAGTTCTCGAAGAGGTCCTCGAACAGGGTGCCGAAGCCCGCGTCGGTGAACCCGCCGCCCGGGCCGACCGTTCCGAAGCGATCGTACTGTGCGCGCTTTTCCGGGTCTGACAGGACCGCGTACGCCTCGTTGACTTCCTTGAAGCGCCCCTCGGCGCCCTTGTCGCCGGGATTGCGGTCGGGGTGGTACTGCATGGCGAGCTGGCGGTACGCCTTCTTGAGGTCCGCCTCGCCCGCCGACCGCGGGACGCCGAGCACCGCGTAGTAGTCGCGCGGCACCTACGTGGCGTCCTCGTCGGCGGCCACCGCGACGGAGACCAGGGCGGCGCGCAGGACGCGAGCGTGCAGCAGGTAGCCCGGCGCCATCTCGCCGATGACGGTGTTCGGCGCATGCGTCAGGCTGACCGCGCGCGCGACCGCCTCGTGACGCGTCGGGTCGAAGGGCTGCCCGACGGCCGAATAGCGCGTGACGCCGGCGCGCTCGAGCACCTTGAGGAGCTCCCGCTGGATCAGCTCCACGCCCTCCACGACGCCGGCGGCGTTCCCGGCGGCGCGCGCGGCCTCGAGGGCGCGATCCAGGTTGTCGAGCACGGGAATGAGGTCGCGGATGAGGGACTCGTTCGCGTAGCGGAGGTACTCCTCGCGCTCGCGCTGCATGCGCCGCTTGACGTTCTCCGTCTCCGCGAGCGCGCGCAGGAGCCGGTCCTGCTTCTCGTCGAGCTGCCGCCGCAGCTCCTCGAGCCCGCCGGTGGGGGCCTCCGCGGCCGCCACGGGCGGCGAGGCGTCGGGGGACGCGGGCGCGTCGCGCGGGGGCTCGGGTAACAGCGTCTCAGGCGAATCGTCCAGGCTGCGACCGTCGGTCATGGGGAAAATTATATCAGCCGGGCGCGGGCGCCCGTCAGGACGGCAGGTACAGGTCCTGGCGGACCCGGGACAGCGCGTCGGTCACGTGATGCGCGGTCTCGTTGACCACCGAGATGATGTCGGGATACGGCAGCCGCCGTGGCCCGACGACGCCAAGGATGCCGAGCACCTGGTCGCGGTACATGTAGGTCGACGTGATCAGCGTGCACTCGCGCATCTCGGTGAAGGGGTTCTCTTCGCCGATCGTGACGCGGACCCCCTCGTCCTCGGCGAGCGTCGCCATGAGATCCGCGAAGCGTTCCTTGTGCTCGAAGGCGCGGAGCAGCTGCCGCGTGGTCTCGAGGTTCCAGAACTCCGGGTGGTCGAGCATGTTCGTCGCGCCGCTGATGTAGAGCGTGCGCCCGCGCAGGAGGCCGACGATCTGCTCCGTGATGCTGCGCGCCCGCGTGTGCAGCTCGTCGAGCGGGTCGCTGGGCGAGACCTCCATGTCGAGGATTCCCTGGACCGTGCGATCCCGGAACTGCCGCGTCAGCTCGCGGCCGATCTTGCGGATCTCGTCCGGCGGGAGCGGCGGGTCCATGGTGAGCGCGTGCACCGTCACCCAGCCCGCGTCGGTGACGAGGACCGCGAGCGCACGGTCGTCCTCGAGCGGCATCAGCTCGACGCGCGCGATCGTCGTGTGCTTGAGCGGCGGCGCCAGCAGGAGCCCGGTCATCCGCGTCGCCTGCGAGAGGTGGGTCGAGGTCCGCTCCATGAACCCCTCGATCCCCGAGCGTCGCGTCGACAGAGGTTCGCGCGACGTCGCTCCGGGCTGCGGCGGCGGGAAGGAATCGACGTAGAAGCGGTAGGCCTTGTCCGTCGGCACCCGGCCCGCGCTCGTGTGGGGCTGCGCCAGGTAGCCCGTCTCCTCGAGGTCGGCCATCACGTTCCGGATGGTCGCCGGCGACAGGCTCGGGAAGTGCCGTTTCGCGAGGAGGCGCGAGCCCACCGGCTCCGCGGAGTCGATGTACTCCCGGATGAGCGCGATCAGCACGTCGCGGTGGCGCGCATCCATTCCAGTCTGCTTGTAGCGTGAGCCCGTACCCAAGTCAAGCCGCGGTCCGCCGCCGCGCGGCGCGGCTACAGCAGCTCGACGAAGAGCGCGTCCGAAAGGAGAAAGCCGGCCTCGCTGAGCCGTACGCGGCCGTTCGCCTCGACGAGGAGGCCCGCGTCCTCCCACGGTCCGATGCGGCGCCGGAGGGCCGCGTCGCCGGCCACGCGCTCGGCGAGCCAGGCCGTCGGGACCCCGTCCGCCGTCCGGAGACCGAGGATGAGTCGCTCGGCGAGCCGCTCGCGGGCCGTGAGGCGCTCGAAGACCTCGATCGGCAGGCGTCCCGACTCGAGGTCGGCGCAGTAGCGGGCGAGGGGCTTGGCGTTGCCGTAGCGGACGTCGCCGACGAACCCGCAGCCACCCGGGCCGCACGCGAGGTACTCGCCCGCGCGCCAGTAGGTCTGGTTGTGCCGGGAGCGGAAGCCCGGGCGGGCGTAGTTGGAGATCTCGTAGTGCTCGTAGCCGCGCGCCGCTGCCATCCGCGCGAGCGTCCAGTACTGGTCGACCTGCGCCTCCTCCGACGGCAGGCCCTCGACGCCGCGCGCCCCCCAGAGGCTCCCCGGGTCGAGCGTGAGCCCGTACGCGGAGAGGTGCTCCGGCTCCCAGTCGAGCACCGTCGTGATGGTGCGCGTCCACGCGGCAGGTTCGAGCCCCGGGAGCCCGTACATGACGTCGACGCTCACGTTCCCGAATCCCGCCTCTCGGGCGGCGCCGAACGCGCCGCGCGCCTCGGCCCTCCCGGGGAGGCGGCCGAGGCGCCGGAGCATCGCATCGTCGAGCGACTGGTCGCCGCGGCTCAGGCGGGCGACGCCGGCCGCGCGGTAGGCCTCGAGCCTCGGCCGGGTCACGCTCTCGGGATTGCACTCGACCGTCACCTCGGCGTCGGCCGCGACCCGGAACGCCGTCCGAACGGCGGCGAGGAGTGCCGCGAGGTCGTCCGGCGGGAGGAGCGACGGCGTGCCGCCGCCCAGGAAGATGGTCGCGAGGACCACGTCGCCCGCCCAGGGGGCCTCCGCGAGGAGATCGATCTCCCGCCGGAGCGCGCCGAGGTAGCGGGCCATCGCGCCCTCCTCGAGCGGAGCCGTGTTGAAGGCGCAGTACGCGCACCGCTTCGCGCAGAACGGCACGTGGACGTAGAGGCCAAGCGCCACGTCGCGCGGCGCCGTGTCGGCGAGCACGCCGAGGGGCGATCGGGCCGACCCGGGCTGGATGATCGGGGCGGGGGAGACTCGCAGAGCGAGTGTCGTTCCGAGCGAACGAGCGCCCCCCGCCCCGGCCGGGCAGTCGGCGCCGGCCCGCTCGCCTACGGGATGTACTTGGCGAGTCGCCACCAGCGAAGCCAATGCCGCTCGCTGTCCCAGGACCAGTAGATGAGGAAGGCCTTGCCCTTGATCTTCTCGCGCTTCACGAACCCCCAGTAGCGGCTGTCCTGCGAGTTGTCCCGGTTGTCGCCCATGACGAAGTACGAGTCGGCGGGAACGATCGTCGGCTCGCACCCGTACGCGTAGCCGCAGTAGGAGGCGTTCGCCGACTGCGACCAGGACGCGCTCGTGAACTTCACGTACGGCTCGTCGAGCGGATTGCCGTTGACGTGGACCCGCTGGCCGCGGATCAGCACCCGGTCGCCGGGCACGGCGACGATCCGCTTGATGAAGTCCCGCTTCTCATCTTGAGGATACTTGAAGACGATGATGTCGCCCCGCTGCGGCAGCCGGATCCCCGGCACGCGCCGGTCGGTGAACGGCACCTCCGGCCCGTAAAGGAACTTGTTGACCAGGATGTAGTCACCGACGACGAGCGTGTTCATCATCGAGCCCGACGGGATCGTGAAGGCCTGCACCACGAGGGTCCGGATGACCAGGGCGAGGAGGATCGCGATGCCGATCGCCTCGACGTACTCGCGGACGAGCGACTTCCGGCGCCGCACGGCGTCGACGGGGTCCCGGGGGATGGTCTCGACCTTCTGTTCCTGGGCTTCCATGCTCAGCTCTTCAGCACCGACAGGAACGCCTCTTGGGGCACCTCGACGCGCCCGACCTGTTTCATCCGCTTCTTCCCTTCCTTCTGCCGCTCGAGCAGCTTTCGCTTCCGCGTGATGTCGCCGCCGTAGCACTTGGCGGTGACGTTCTTGCCCATCGCCTTGACCGTTTCGCGCGCGATCACGCGGCTGCCGATGGCCGCCTGGATCGCCACCTCGAAGAGCTGGCGGGGGATCACGCCGCGCAGCTTCTCGACCAGGGCCTTGCCCCGCTCGTACGCTTTGTCGCGGTGCACGATGACGCTGAGCGCATCGACGGGCTCGCCGTTGAGGAGGATGTCCAGCTTCACCAGGTCCGACGGCCGGAAGTCCGAGAGCTCGTAGTCGAACGACGCGTAGCCCCTCGAGATCGACTTGAGCCTGTCGTAGAAGTCGACCACGATCTCCGACAGCGGGAAGTCGAACCGGATGTGGACGCGCTTGCCGAGATACTCGAGCGCGCGGTGCTCGCCCCGCTTGTCCTGCGAGAGCTTGTAGATCGCCGTCATGAACTCCGTCGGGGCGAACACGGACGCGCGAACGTAGGGCTCCTCGAGGTCGGCGATCTTGTCGGAGGACGGGAGCCTGGACGGGTTCTCGACGTCGACGAGGTCGCCCGCCGTCGTGAGCACTCGATAGCGGACGCTCGGCGCGGTGACGATGAGCGAGAGATTGAACTCGCGCTCCAGCCGCTCCTGCACGATCTCCATGTGGAGCATTCCGAGAAAGCCGCAGCGGAAGCCGTAGCCGAGGGCGAGCGAGGTCTCCGGCTCGAACGTGAAGGCGGGGTCGTTGAGGCGGAGCTTCTCGAGCGCGTCCCGGAGCGCCTCGTAGTCGGTGTCCTCGATCGGGTAGAGGCCGGCGAACACCATCGGCTTGGCGTCGCGGTAGCCTGGAAAGGGCGCCGCGGTCGGCCGGAGCTGCTCCGTGATGGTCTCGCCGACCTTCGCGTCCGCGACCCGCTTCATGGCGGCGGTGAGGTACCCCACCTGCCCGGCCGCCAGCTCCTCGGCGGGCCGCATGTCGGGGCCGAAGGTCCCGACCTGCTGGACCTCGTACGCGCGCCCGTTGGACATGAGCAGGATGCGCGTCCCCGGGCGGACGCGACCGTCCGTGAGCCGCACGTGGACGACGACGCCCTGGTAGGGATCGTAGAAGGAGTCGAAGACGAGGGCCTTGAGCGGCGCCTCGGGATCGCCCACGGGCGGCGGGATCCGCGCGACGATCGCCTCGAGCACCGCCGGCACGTTCGTGCCGTGCTTCGCGGAGATCGCGATGGCCTCGTTCCCGTCCAGCTCGAGCGTCTCGGAGATCTGCGCGCGCGTGCCGTCGACGTCGGCGGCGGGGAGATCGATCTTGTTGATGACGGGGATGATGGTGAGGCCGGCGTCGAGGGCGAGATAGTAGTTCGCGAGCGTCTGGGCCTCGATCCCCTGGGCGGCGTCGACGATGAGCAAGGCGCCCTCGCACGCGGCCAGCGCCCGCGACACCTCGTAGGAGAAGTCGACGTGTCCGGGCGTGTCGATCAGGTTCAGAGTGTACGCCTGCCCGTCCCGCGCCTTGTAGAGGAGACGGACTGTGTGAGCCTTGATCGTGATGCCGCGCTCGCGCTCGAGGTCCATCG
>JACQWC010000151.1 GCA_016209635.1 Candidatus Rokuibacteriota bacterium
CCCCCGCCCCCCGCGCTCGTACCATCCGCCCCCGTGCCCGCCGCCCCGTGTCGTGGCCACGTGACGCTTCCAGATGTCTCGCGAGCCCATGACGGCTGGCATCCGGGTCACGGATCTGGTGAAGCGGTTCGGCGGCGTCCCCGCCGTCGACCACGTCTCCTTCGAGGTCGGCAAGGGGGAGTTCGTCTCGCTGCTCGGCCCGTCGGGCTGCGGGAAGACCACGACCCTCCGGTGCATCGGCGGCTACGAGCGTCCCACCGGAGGCACGATCGAGATCGCCGGGAAGATCGTCAACGACGTGCCGGTCCATCGCCGCGAGATCGGCATGGTCTTCCAGAACTACGCGCTCTTTCCCCACAAGACGGTCGCGGAGAACGTCGGCTTCGCGCTGAAGATGCGGGGCGCCCCCCGGGACGAGCGACGCGTGCGTGTCGGGGAGGCGCTGGACCTCGTGGAGATGCCGGGCTACGAGGACCGCTACCCCGCGCAGCTCTCGAGCGGCCAGCGGCAGCGCGTGGCGCTGGCGCGCGCCCTCATCCACCGCCCGTCCGTGCTGCTGCTCGACGAGCCCCTGGCGAACCTCGACCGGAAGCTCCGGCAGACCATGCGCGTGGAGCTCAAGCTCATCCAGGAACGGGTGGGGATCAGCACGATCTTCGTCACGCACGATCAGGAGGAGGCGCTCGTCATGTCCGACCGCATCGCGGTGATGGAGGGCGGGCGCATCCACCAGCTCGCGACCCCGAGCGAGACCTACCATCGTCCGGCGACGAGCTTCGTCGCCACCTTCATCGGCGAGACCAACTTCCTCGAAGGCGAGGTCACCGCGGTCGAGGCGGGGCAGGCGCGCGTGCGGGTCGCGGGCGACCGCGTGCTCACCGTCGAGGCGGCCGACGGCTGCACGCCGGGGCGCCGCGTGGGCGTGACGGTCCGGCCCGAGCGCATCGACATCGCCCGGGAGGCGCCGGCCGGCGCGCCGAACCTCGCCACGGGCCGGATCGAGTTCGTGACCTACCTCGGCTCCATCGCGAGCTACCGGATCCTCGTGGGCGGGGGCCAGCGGATCCACGTGACCCAGCCCATCGCGGGCGACCGGGCGCCCTTCGGCGAGGGCGAGACGGTCGCCATCTGGTGGGCACCGGACCGGGGGCTCATCGTTGTCTGAGGCCGCCACGGCCCTCCCCGTCCGGAACCGCGCCGGGCTTCGCCGGAGGCTCGGCGACCTCGTGGTGAGCGCTGCCCGGTACCGCCGGTTCCTCCTGCTCTCGCCGGTCGCCGTGTTCTTCCTCGCCTTCTTCCTCTTCCCGCTGGTTTCCCTCTGGCGCGTGAGCTTCGCGCGAAACCCGGGGGGCACGGGGTACGGCGAGGGCACGCCCTTCTACATCCCCGGGACGTGGACGCTCGACAACTACGTCCGCTTCTTCACCGACGGCTTCTTCCTCCAGCTCTCGCTGTTCACGCTCGAGCTGGGGGTCCTCACGGCGATCGCGACGACGCTCGTCTCGTACGCGCTGGCCTATCAGATCTACCGGGCGCGGCCGCTGGTGAAGAGCGGGCTCCTGATGGTCGTCATCCTCCCGAAGTTCACGAACGTCCTGGTGCTGATGTACGGCTTCCTCGTCGTCTTCGGCGCCAACGGCCTCCTGAACCGCCTGCTCATGACGCTCGGGATCACGCGCGAGCCGATCCAGATGGTCTACAACCTCTTCGCGGTCATCCTGGGGGAGATCGTGCTGATCCTCCCGTACTGCGTCCTGGTCATCGCCGCCGTCCTCCACGCGATCGACCCGTCGCTCCAGGACGCGGCGCGCGGCCTCGGCGCGGGGCCGGCGCGGGTGTTCTGGGAGGTGACGCTCCCGCTCTCGCTGCCCGCCGTCTGGGTGTCGGTGCTGCTGAGCTTCATCTGGGGCGTCGGCGCCTTCGTGGCGCCCTACCTCCTGGGCAAGCCGGAACTCTACACGCTCGCCATCGAGGTGGACCGCCAGACCAACTGGCGGCTCAACTGGGCCATGGGGGCGGCCGTCGCGTTCGTCCTCATGGGCATCATTCTCGTGCTGGTCCTCGTGTTCATGCGGTTCCAGCGCGAGCCGGTCGCCGAGCCGTCCGCGTGATCGCGCGGGTGGCCGTGGTGGGCCTCACCGTCGTGAACGGCCTCACGGTGGGCCTGCTCCTGATCCCGCTGGTGACATCGCTGCTCGTCTCCCTCACGCCGTCGGAGTTCATCGCGCTGCCGACCGACCGGATCTCCCTCCGATGGTACGAGCAGTTCTTCGGCGATTTCCGCTGGATGTCCGCGCTCATGAACACGCTCACCGTGGCCGGGCTCACGATGGTGATCTCTTTCCCCGTGGGGCTCCTCGCGGCGCTCGCGTTCACCCGGTACCACCTGCGCTGGCGGGCGGTGGCGAACACGACGATCATGCTCCCGCTCTTCGTGCCGGCGGTGATCCTCGGGATCGGCTCCCTGACCTTCCACCGGACGATCGGGATCTGGGGGACCTCGCTCTCGCTCGCCGTCGCCCACTCGCTCTGGGCCGTGCCGCTGGTCTTCGTCGTGCTCAAGTCCACGCTCGGCGGGGTGGACCGGTCGGTGGAGGAGGCCGCGGCGGGCCTCGGCGCGAACCCGCTCCGGGTCTTCTGGGAGATCACGCTGCCGCTCATCGCGCCGGGCGTGTTCGTCGGGCTCCTCTTCGCCTTCATCATCTCGGTGAACGAGTTCATCATGTCGCTGTTCCTCTCGACGCCGAGGACGCGCACGCTGCCCGTCGCGATCTGGCCGCAGATCCGCTACCTCCTGACGCCGATCGTCGCGGCGGCCTCGAGCGTCATCATCGTGATCACGCTCGTGATCCTCGGCGTGGCGGCGAAGCTCATGAATGTCCGGCGGCTGGTCGAGTACCGATGAGCGTCGCCGCGAAGCCCCCTCGGCGGGCGGAGGAGGAGACATGAACGCGACGGACGTCCTGCTGCGCCGGCAGGCGGGCGGCGTGCTGACGCTCACCCTCAACCGACCGAAGAAGCTGAACGCGATGTCGTACGAGGTCTTCGAGGCCCTCGACGCGGCGGTCGGCGACGCGCGGGGCGACCGCGCGGTGCGCGTGGTCGTCGTGACGGGCGCCGGTCCCTTCTTCTCGGCGGGCGCCGACATCAGCATGGTGAGGGAGTTCTCCGATCCCGATCTGCCGGCCGAGGCCTTCAGGACGAAGATCCGGCGTCTCCAGTCGGTCTTCGACCGGCTCGAGCAGCTCGAGAAACCGGTGGTCGCGGCGATCAACGGGCCCTGCGTGGGCGGGGCGGTCGATCTCGTCCTGGCGTGCGATCTCAGGATCGCCGCGGAGGAGGCGTTCTTCCTGGTGCCGGAGGTCCGCCTCGGGCTGATCCCCGATCTGGGCGCCACGCAGCGGCTGCCGCGCATCGTCGGCGTCGGGCGCGCCAAGGAAATGATCCTGACGGGCCGCCGCTTCACCGCCGAGGAGTGCCGCGCGATGGGACTGGTCAACCGCGTGGTCCCCCTCCGGGGGCTCGAGGACGCCGTCGCCGCGATGGCCGCCGAGCTGCAGGAGGGGGGGCCGCTCGCGGTCGGCGCCGCCAAGCAGGCCATCGACCTCGCGTGGGCGACCGATCTGCGGTCGGGCGAGGAGTTCGAGGCCTTCGCCCAGGCGCCGCTCTACCGGAGCCAGGACGCGCGCGAGGGGTACGCGGCGTTCGTCGAGAAGCGCGCGCCCCGGTGGACGGGACGATGAGCGCGATGCGGGAAGCGCCGCGGCTCCTCGAGGGTCTGCGCATGCTCGATCTCTCCGCGGAGCTTCGCGGCGCCTACTGCGGCCGCCTCCTCGCAGAGTACGGCGCCGAGGTGATCCTCGTAGAGGCGCCCGACGGGAACCCGTGGCGGCACGTCGGCCCCTTCGCGGGGGACGATCCCCATCCCGAGAAGAGCGTCGCCTTCCTCCACTACTACGCGGGCCGGCGGAGCGTCGCGATCGATCTCGCCGATGCGCGCGGCCGCGACCTTCTGCTGGCGCTGACGGCCACTGCGGACGTGCTCCTCGAGGACATGCTGCCGGCCAGGCGAAAGGCGCTCGGCCTGAGCGCCGCGATGCTCGCCGTGGCGAACCCCCGGCTCATCCTCGCGTCGCTCACGCCGTTCGGCCAGACTGGCCCCGAGCGTGACAGCGCCGGTGGGGATCTCGTCGCGACGGCGGCGGGGGGGCTCGCCGCGCTCACGGGCGATCCGGCGCGCGCGCCGCTCCGACCGGGCGGTGACCAGGGCGAGCACATCACGGCGCTCCACGGGGCGGTGGCGGTGCTGGGGGCGGTGCTCGCGCGCGACGCCGGAGGCGCGCCCGCCCGCGTCGACGTGTCGGCGCAGGAGTGCGTCGCCTCGGTGCTCGAGAACGCGATGGAGTTCGCGCTCCTCGAGGGCCGGACGGTCGCGCGCCAGAACGGTCGCCACCCGATCAGCTGGCCCGGGCGAGTCTTCCCCTGCGCCGACGGGCACGTCGTGATCAGCTGCGGCTCGGCGCCCCAGGCCCGCGCCTGCTTCGCGCTCGTCGACGACCACGCGATGGCCGCCGATCCCGTGCTCGAGGACCGCGACGTCCGCCGCGCGAACGCCGACGGGCTCGAGGCGCGGCTCATCGAGCGGTTCCGCGACCGGGAGAAGGACGACCTCTTCCACCGCGGCCAGGCGCTCGGGATCCCGATCGGGGTCGTCCACGACGCGGAGACGCTCCTGCGCGATCCGCAGCTCCTCGCCTACGGCTTCTTCCGGGACGTGGAGCATCCCGACGCGGGCGTGTTCACCGACGTGGGAGCGCCGTTCCGCGTCGACGGGGCGGCGCCGCCCCTCGGGAGAGCGCCGCGCCTCGGCGAGCACACGGCCGAGATCCTCGAGGCGATCGGCGTGGACGCGGGCGCGCGCGCGGCGCTCGAGGACGAGGGGGTGATCCGGTGAAGCGCGCGCTCCTGCTCCCGGGGATCCGCGTCATCGACCTGTCGACCGCCTACGCGGGCCCCTACGCGGGCAAGCTCCTCGGCGACCTCGGCGCCGACGTGATCCACGTGGAGACGGCGGAGCGGCTCGACATCATGCGGAACTACCCGCCCTACCTCGCGGACGACGGGCTCGACCGGAGCGGCACGTTCGCGTCGCTCAACCGGAACAAGCGCGGCATCACGCTGAACCTCAAGCGCGCCGGCGCGCGCCGGGTCATGGAGCGGCTCGTGCAGTCCGCGGACGTGCTGCTCGAGAACTACACGCCGCGCGTGCTCCCGTCCCTCGGGTTCCCGTGGGCGCGGCTCGCGGAGCTGAACCCGCGGCTCGTGTACTGCACGATGCCCGGCTTCGGGATCGAGGGGCCGCACCGCGACTACCGGAGCTACGGGCCGACGCTGGAGGGGCAGAGCGGGATCGCGGCGATGACGGGGTACGAGGACGAGCCGCCGCTCCGGATGGGGTGCTCGTACCCCGACATGGTGGGCGGCGTGACCGCGGCCTTCGCGATCCTGGCGGCGCTCCGGCAGCGTACCAGGACCGGACGGGGCGCGATGGTCGAGGTGCCGCAGCAGCAGGCGGCCGCCGCGCTCACCGGGATCGCCCTCGGCGAGTGGACGCTCAACAAGCGGCTCCAGGGGCGCATGGGCAACGCGCATCCCTGGTTCGTTCCCCACAACGTCTACCGGTGCGCGGGCGACGACCGGTGGATCGCGATCGTCGTCCGCGACGACGCGGCCTGGGCGCGGCTCGGGGCCCTGGTGGATCTCCCGCCGATGGAGGGCGGCGAGCGGCGGCTCCGGCGCGCCGAGATCGACGCCGCGGTCGCGCGCTGGACCGCGACGCGGGACGCCGACGCCGCCTTCGCCGAGCTCCGGGCCCTCGGCGTGGAAGCGTCCCCGGTGCGGCGGGCCCTCGATCTGGTGGACGATCCCCACCTGGCCGCGCGCGGCTTCGTCGAGCCGGTCGGCCACCCGGTGGTCGGCCCGCGGCCGTACGCCGGTCCCCCCTGGCAGCTCCTCGGCGTCCCGACGGCGGAGCACGCGCCGGCGCCCTGTCTCGGTGAGCACACCGAGCGCCTGCTCGCGGGGCTGGGCTTTCCGCCCGACGAGATCGCGCGGCTCGGGGACGAGGGCGCGCTCGCGTGACCCGGCGCGTGATCGAGCCCGTCGTCCTGAACGCCCGGGAGCCCGCCGGCGCCTCGCGTCCGCTCGGCGAGCTCGGCGCGGAGCTGCGGACGCGGATCAACCGGATCATCGGAGCGCACGCGGATCCGGCGACGGGCTACCTCGACTACCGGGCGATCGGCGAGACGGCGGAGTTCCGCGGGTTCGTTGGGCTGACGGGCGGTCTCGCAACGGGTCGCCCGGAGGAGCTCCCGACGGCGGAGGCGCAGATCGCGTTCTGGGCGAACCTCTACAACGCGCTCACCCTCCACGCCATCGTGACCCTCGACATCCAGAACGGCGTCGGCGACGTCCACGAGTTCTTCAGGCGCGTCCAGTACGACGTGGGCGGCGACCGGCTCTCCCTGCTCGACATCGAGCACGGCGTCCTCCGCCGGAACCGGCCGTCGCGGAACCAGCCGGCGCGGGTCTTCGGGCGGGGCGACCGGCGGCTCCGCTGGGTCGTCACCCGCTTCGACCCCCGCGTGCACTTCGCCCTCAACTGCGGCGCGCGCTCGTGCCCGCCCGTCCGCGCCTACGACCCGCGGCAGCTCGATGGACAGCTCGACCTCGCGACGCGCGGGTTCGTCAACGCCGACGTCGAGATCGATCCGGCCGCCCGCTGCCTCACGCTCTCGCGCATCTTCTACTGGTACGAGGACGACTTCGGCGACGTGCCCGGCTTCCTCCTCGCCCACCTCGATCCCGGTCCGGCGCGCGACTGGCTGGCCGCGCACCGAGGGGCGGTGACCCTCGTCCATCGCGCCTACGACTGGGACCTGAACGATGCCTCTGTCCGCGCCTGAAGTCGTCGTCGTGGGCTGCGGGCTCTCGAAGTTCGCCCCGGAGCGGGCCGACGGGACCCCGATCGACTGGATCGTCGAGGCGGCGCTCGCGGCGCTCGGCGAGGCCGGCGTCGAGCCGGGTGTGATCCAGCACTCGGTCGTCGCCTACGAGAGCGAGATCATCGCCAGGCAGCTCACGATGGGCCAGGTCGTCCAGGACGCCCTCGGCCTCTGCCCGCGGCCGAGCGTCCGCGTCGAGGCGGGCGGCGGGACCGGAGGTGCCGGGCTCCGGACAGCCTTTGCCTATCTCCGCGGTGGGCTCTGCGAGTCGCTCCTCGTCGTCGGCGCCGACGCGGTGGGCCGCCAGGTGCCGTCCACGACGGTGCGCCAGGTCTACGCGATGTCGGGCGACGTGGACTTCGAGATGGCGGCGGGCGGGTTCTTCTCCGCGTACTACGCGCTCATGATGCGGGAGCACATGCGCCGCTACGGCACCACGGAGGCGCAGATGGCGCGCGTCTCGGTGAAGAACCACCGGAACGCGCTCTCGAACCCCATGGCCGCGATGCCGCTCGCCCTCACGGTCGATGAGGTGCTGGGGTCCCCGCTCGTCGCCGCGCCCTACAAGCGGCTCGACTGCGCGGTCCTCGCCGACGGCGCCGCCGCGCTCCTGCTCGCGACCCCGCGCTGGGCGCGCGAGCACGCGCGCGGGTGGCGCGGTCGACCGCGCGTCGACTTCACCGGTTCGGGGTGCGGGACCGATCGCATGCGGCTCGGCGACCGGCCGCAGCCGTACCCGGGCCTCGCGCACTTCCGCGCGAAGCGCGAGGCCGCGCGCATGGCGTACGCGATGGCGGGCGTCCGCGAGCCGCGCCGCGAGCTGGACGTGGCCGAGGTGGCCGACCCGTACACGGGCGTGGAGCTCCAGTCCTACGAGGACCTGGGGTTCTGCGCGTACGGCGAGAGCGGGCCGCTCACCGAGCGCGGCGTGTTCGATCTCGGCGGCGAGCTGCCGACGAACACGTCGGGCGGGCTGATCGGCCAGGGCGCGCCGCCGGGCGCGATGGGGCTCGCCCAGGCGGTGGAGATCGTGCGCCAGCTCCGCGGCGAGTGCCCCCGGGAGCGGCAGGTCCCGAACGCCCGGCGCGGGCTCGCGGACATCCACGGGGGCACGGCGAGCCTCTGCGTCGTCTCCATCTTCGAGCGGAGGAACTGAGCGTGGCCGAGCGCGTCGTCTCGAAGCTCAAGGTCGTGACCCTGCCGGATCCGCTCGCGCGGCCGCCGGCCGAGGACCCGTGGCGGGAGTTCCGGCAGGTCGAGGTCATCGACCTCAAGCTCGAGTTCCGCTTCCGCCACTCGCTCGGAAAGTACTCCCGATTCTTCCTCGAGCTGGAGCACCGCCGCCTCATGGCGACGCGCTGCCCCCGGTGCGGAGCCGTCTGGATGCCGCCCCGGCCGGCGTGCGGCAACGACCTCGTCGTGACCGAGTGGCTCGAGCTCCCCGGGCGCGGGACGCTCGCGGCGGCGACGGAGTGCGCGTACACCCTGACGACGGGCGGCGGCAAGGACCGGCTCGTGCTCGGCTACGTCGCGCTCGAGGGCGCCTCGACGCTCCTCCTCCAGCAGATCCGGAACTACGGCGACCCGCGCCGGCTGACGGTCGGTCTCCCCGTGCGGGCCGTCTGGGCCGAGGGTCCGGTCAACCACCCGATGGAGCTCTTCTGGTTTGAGCCCGCGGACTGATCCGGGATCGGGCGAGCTGATCGCGCGCGCCCGCGGCGCCGAGCGGACGTGGGGCGTCTGCTACGTGTGCCCCTTCAACTGTCCGACCGAGGTCTTCACGCGGGATGGGCGCGTCGTCTACGTCCGCGGGAACCCAGAGGCGACGACGAAGGGCTCGAGGTGCGTGAAGGGCGAGGCGAGTACCCACCTCGCCTCGGACGAGACCCGGCTCAAGTATCCGCTGCGCCGGACGCGGTCGGGGGAGTACGAGCGGATCTCGTGGGACGCGGCCTTCGACCTGGTGGCGACCGAGCTCGGCCGCATCAAGGCGCGGTGGGGCCCGGAGGCGGTCGTCTACCTCTGGCACGTCGATCCCAACGGGATCTTCGCGCAGGTCTTCCTCCGCGACTGCTACGGGACGCCCAACTACTACGGGCACACCTCCGCCTGTGAGCAGGACCGCCGCCTCGCGGCGCTCACGGTCTTCGGCCACCCGTTCCCGGTCCACGACTACGAGCACGCCCGCCACGTGATGCTCCTCGGCATCAACATGCTCGGCGCCAACCAGAACCTTTACGAGAGCCGGGGTCTCGTCGACGCCCTCGCGGCGGGCGCGCGCCTCGTCGTGGTGGACCCGGCGCTCACGGCGACAGCGGCGAAGGCGCACGAGTGGGTCCCGATCGCCCCCGGCACCGACGGCGCGCTCCTCCTGGCCATGGCCCACACGATCGTCACGGAGGGGCTCTACGACGAACCGTTCTGCCGCCGGTGGACTCACGGGTTCGAGGAGTTCTGCCGGCACGTGGTCGAGGGCGGGTACACGCCCGAGTGGGCCGAGACGATCACGACCGTCGAGGCGGGGCGGATCCGGCGGCTCGCGCGCGAGTTCGCCACCACCAAGCCCGCGCTGATGGAGACTTTCAAGGGGCTCGGCAACTACGCGAACGGCCTCGACGCCTCGCGGACGGTCTACATCCTGAACGCGCTCACGGGCCAGGTCGACGGACCCGGGAACCTGATCCTCAAGGACTGGGCGCCGCTCCAGCCGCCGGTGCGCGTCCCCAAGGAGCGCCGCGCGGCGATCGCGCGTCCGCCGCTCCACGTCGCGATGGGCTATCCGCTGGCCCCCGACCTCCCGACCCAGCTCCTCCCCGACGCGGTCCTCGAGGGCCGGCCCTACCCGGTCACGTGCATCTTCTTCCAGTGCACGAACCCCCTCATGAGCGAGCCGAACACGCGCCGCTACCGCGAGATGCTGCGCGCGCTCGAGTTCTCGGTCGCGATCGACACCTACATGAGCGAGACGGCGGCCGAGTGCGCGCTCGTCCTGCCCGAGGCCTCCTTCTACGAGCGCGCCGAGGTGCGCCAGGGCCTGGCGCTCTCCGCCGACGCGCTCCTCTGCACGCCGGCCCTGCCGCCCTTCTACGAGTCGAAGCCGCTCTACGACATCGTGCGGGGCGTCGCCGAGCGGATGGGGTTCGGCGATCTCTTCCGGTGGGAACGCTGGGAGGAGTGGGCCGGACGGGTCATCGCCGACCTGCCCGTCTCGCTCGACGAGCTCCGGCACCGCGGCTTCTGGCAGGGGCCGCTCGAGCACCGGAAGTTCGAGCGCCACCCGCTCCCGACGCCGTCGGGGAAGATCGAGCTGTACGCGGAGTCGTTCGCCAGGCACGGGTACGATCCGCTGCCCGGCTACCGCGACCGGAAGGTCATCCCGGACGCCGAGTACCCGTTCCAGCTCATCAACACGAAGCTCGAGACCCACTGCAACCTCACGACGCAGGAGAGCCCGCTGCTCCTCCGGATCGCCCCGGAGAACTGGGCGGAGCTGAACACGGAGGACGCGAGGGCCCTCGGGATCGAGGATGGCGACAGGATCGAGCTCGTCTCGCCCCTGGACCGAGTGGTGATCACGGCCCGGGTGCGGCCGGGGATCCGACCCGGCGTCGTCTGCGTCCGCCACGGTCACGGCTTCGGCCACTGGCAGGGCCGGAGCCGCGGGCGCGGCGCCCACGTGAACCCCCTCATCGGGACGAACGTGAACCCGATCTCCGGCGGGATCGGCTACAACGAGTGCAAGGTCCGCGTCACGAAGCTCGCCCGAGCAGAGGGCGGCGGACGGGCGGCGGCGAAGCCCCTTCAGGTGACTCCGAGGTAGAGCGCTTGCACCTCGGGGCTCTGCAGTAGCGCCGGTCCCGGCCCTTGGAAGCGAACCTCGCCCATGTCAAGGACGTACCCTCGATCGGACGCCTCCAGCGCGCGGGTGGCGTTCTGCTCCACGAGGAGGACGGCGAGATCGTGGGCCTTGAGGTCGGCCAGTTTCGTGAACACCACGGACACGTAGCGGGGCGAGAGCCCCAGCGACGGCTCGTCCAGGAGCAGCAGGTTCGGAGCGCTCATGAGCGCCCGCCCCATGGCCAGCATCTGCTGCTCGCCGCCGCTCAGGAGACCCGCTCGCCGGCCGAGCCGGTCACGTAGCTCGGGGAAGATCGTGAGGACGCGGTCCCTCGCCGCATCGAGCCGCCGCTTGTCCCGCTCCGAGAACGCTCCGAGCGAGAGGTTCTCGCTCACCGTCATCCGCGGGAACACGACCCGGCCCTGGGGAACGTACCCGATGCCCTTCTTCACGAGCAGGTCGGTCCGGATCCCGGTGATCGGCTCGCCGCGATACGTCACCGTCCCGGCGCTCGGCACGATGAGTCCCATCAGCGCCTTGAAGAGAGTGGACTTGCCGGCGCCGTTCGGTCCCACGACGGCCACCAGCTCTCCCCGGGCGACCTCGACGGACACCCCGCGGAGGATCTCCATTCGATCGTAGCCGGCGCGAAGCTTCTCGACGTGGAGGAGCACGTCAGGTTCCGAGATACGCCCGGAGCACCTCGGGATTCCTGCGGACCTCCTCGGGCGTCCCTTCGGCGATCTTCTGGCCGTGATCCACGACGACGACGAACTGGCAGAGGTCGGTGATCACCCGCATGTTGTGCTCCACGATGAGCACGGCCCGGCCGCGACGGTGGAACTCGTGGAGGATGCGGAGGAGCTTCTGGAGGAGAGCGGGGTTCACGCCAGCCGCCGGCTCATCGAGGAGCAGGAGCTTGGGATCGAGCAGGAGAACGCGCGCCAGCTCCAGCAGCTTCTTCTGCCCGAACGAGAGCGTAGCGGCCTCCTCCTCAGCCATCTTCGTGAGCCCCACCCACTCGAGGACCTCGGTGACCCGCTGGAAGACGTCCCGGCCGTTGCGCTGGCGGGCCACGACCACGAGGTTCTCGATGACCGACATCTCGGGGAAGATCCGAACGAGCTGGAAGGTCCGGCCGATCCCGAAGTGCGCGACGCGGTAGGGATTGGCCCCCGTGATGTCTCGTCCCTCGAAGAGGACCCGGCCTCGATCCGGACGGTAGAGCCCGGTGATGCAGTTGAAGGCGGTGGTCTTGCCCGAGCCGTTCGGGCCGCAGAGCCCGACAACGGCGCCGTCGGGGACGGCGAGAGACAGCCCGTCGACGGCGCGGATGCCGGCGAACGCCTTCTCGATGCGCTCGAGCTCGAGAAGCGGCGCCATCGCTAACTGCCCGCCGTGGCGGGGAGCTCGAGGAGCCGGTTGCGGAGCGGGATCTTGAGCTCGAGCGCGCGCAGCCCTCGGTGCGACAGGACCCCGATGAGCCCCCGCGGCATGAACAGCACCACCACCACCAGCAAGACTCCGAAGAGGCTGTGCTGGATGTAGGGGAACCGGACCCACAGGAACTCCCAGAGCAGGAACAGGCTGATCGTGCCCACCACGGGGCCGAGAACCGTGCCGCGCCCGCCGAAGAGGGCGAAGATGATCAGCTGGAACGAGATCAGCGGGAAGAACACGCTGCTGGGCTCGATATAGCCGATCTGATAGGTGTAGACGCCCCCCACCACCCCCGCGAAGAAGGCGCTCAGGGTGAACGCGGCGATCTTGTAGCGGACGGTCGGGATTCCGTAGACGCGGGCGGCGTCTTCGTCTTCGCGGATGGCGACGAGGACCAGCCCGAACCGCGAGTTCACGATGAGGTAGGTCAGGACGATCACCGCCAAGGCCAACGCCGCCATCGCGTAGAAGGGGAGGATGACCGAGGTGGCCGGAGCCAGCGAGATCCCCATGCCTCCCCGCGTCCACGGCTCCGCCAGGAGGACACCGACGCGGACGATCTCGTTGAGACCGAAGGTCGAGATCGAGAAGTAATGGCTCCGGAGTCGGAGGCAGATGGCCCCCATGATCATGGCCAGCACGACGGCGGCGCCGCCCCCACCGAGGGACGCCAGCGGCCAGCTCACGCCGCGCCCCGTGATGAGCAGCGCCGCCGCGTAGGCGCCCACGCCGAAGTAGACGACGTGGCCGAACGACATGTACCCGGTGAAGCCCGTGATGAGGTTCCAGCTTCCCGCCAGCGTGATGAACATCAACATCTGGAGAATCATGACGGTGATGTAGGTGCTCCCGACGAAGGGGATGCCCCCGAGGAGGCAGGCCGACGCGATCAGCGCGGCGACGTGGTGCGGGGAGGCGTTACGCACCTTCATTCACGCTCTCCGAAGAAGAGCCCGGTCGGGCGCACGAGCAACGTCCCGATGAGGAGGATGAAGGCGATGGCTTCGACCGCCTGGGCGGTGACGAAGAGCGATCCTACCGTCTCGGCGACGCCGAGCAGCATCGCGGCGAGGAAGGCGCCGAGAAAGTTCCCGGCGCCTCCCATGATGATGATCGCGAACGCCTTGATGGTGAAGGTGATGCCCATCTCCGGATAGATCGTGAACATCATGCTCAGGAGGCTTCCGCCGATGGCGGCGAGACTGGCGGACAGGCCGAAGGCGATGACGTGGACCCGCCACACGTTGATGCCACACACGAGGGCGAGCTCCCGGAGCTGGGCGGTGGCCCGGATCGCGTGGCCGCCGCGCGTGAAGCGCAGGAACGCGTAGAAGGCGCCCGAGGTCGCCATCGCCACCGCGAACGCCAGGAGCCGAGTCGTCGAGAGCCGCACTCCCCCGACGTCCACCGCGGTGCTGAGGTACGGGACCGAGCGATAGTCGCTGGACCACGCGGTCAGGGCAAAGCCCACGATCGCGATGCCGATCCCGAACGTGAGCAGCTTCGACGTGAGCTCGGGCTTGCCCACCACCCGCCGCACGATCGTGTGCTGCAGGAGCCCGCCGAGCCCGAAGAGCGCGACCATGCTGATCGGCAGCGACAGCAACGGGTTGAGGTTGGCGAGGGTGAACAGCCAGAACGTCAGGTAGCCGCCGAGCATCAGGAATTCGCCGTGGGCCATGTTGATGATCTTCATCACCCCGAAGGCGAGCGTGAGGCCCAGGCCGACGAGCGCGTACACCCCGCCGAGGAGCAGGCCGCTCACCACCATCTGAACGACGTTAGTGAGGGTGATGAAGTCGGTCGCCATACGCTCTCCTGCGCGGTCCGGGCCTCGAGGGGGCGCCTACCACGGCGGCATGGGGAACACCGGGCGTCCGGTCGCCACGTCGTCCGGCCACACGACGACACGCTGCCCCTTCTGCCACTGGATCAGGAGGGCCGTCTTCTTGATCTGACAGCCCCGCTCGTCGACGGCATACGGACCGAAGACGGTCTTCGTCTCCAGTCGCCCGAGAGCCTCCCGGAGCTTCTCGCGGTCCAGGGAGCCCACCTGCTCGATCGCGCGCTGGAGGACCTGCATGCCCCCGTACGACTCGGCCACCTGGTATGTGGGGAGATAGCCGTAGGTCTTGTCGAACGCGTCGATGAACTCGGCCACCCCGGGGAACCCCATCGTCGGGATGGGCTCCCACTGGGTGGCGCCGTACACGTTCTCGGCCAGCGGTCCGAGCGCCTGGGCGAAGTCGGGGAGCGAGGGTCCCACCGTCTGTGCGAGCAGCTTCACATGGACGCCGAGCTCCTTCATCTGGCGCACGATGAGGACCGCGTCGTTGAAGTAGGTGCCGGAGATCAGCGCTTCAGCGCCGACACTCTTCACCTTCGTCAGGATGGCGGAGAGGTCGGTCGCCTTCTCCGGGTAGGCCTCGTGGAGGACCACCTCCATCCCCCGCGCCTTCACCTTCTCGACGGCCGCCTTCGAGAACGCCTTGGGGTAGAGCGAGTCGCTGTTGATCACGGCCACGCGCTTGAGGCCGCGGGTGGCGGCGATGTCGATGGCGCCATCCAGGTACGTCTCGCCGGCCGCGACGGTTTGGAAGATGTAGCGGTACCCCCGCTGGCAGATCTCGCTGATGGAGGCGCCGGCAGCGATCAGCGGGTAGCGGTACTTCTCGGTCACGGTGCTCACGGCGAGCGTCACGGGGCTGGAATACGGGCCGAGCACGAGGTCGACCTTGTCCTGCGTGATCAGCTTCTCGTAGAGCCGGGAACCGGTGGTCGGGTCGCTCTTGTCGTCGTAGATGACGAAGGCCACGGGGCGGCCCAGGAGGCCTCCGCGGGCGTTGACCTGGTCCTTCCAGAGCTCGTAGCCCCGGCGGAAGTGGAGCCCCGTCTGCGCGTAACGGCCGGTCATCGAGATCGAGGCTCCGAAGACGATGGCGCGAGGCTGGGCGAACGCCGGAAGCGCCCATCCCGCCACCAGCAGCAGGCACGCCAGCACGAGCAGTCCGTACGTGAAGGGTCGACGTCGGTCCATGGTGGCCCTCCCTGGAGGAGCACCTCGCGGGCAAGTGCTCCCGATGTGGAGATTCCGGCGCTAGGCTTGGCCGTCGACGGCGTCGACGCCGCGTCCTTAGACGGAGATCTCGGTTCCGAACGGCTCCGGTTCTGCCGCGAAAGCGAGGTTGAAGAGCCCGAGGCCGTGCTGCAGGCCGACCCACAGGCCGAGGTCGACGAGTTCCGCCTCGGTGAACTGGCGTCTCAGCTCCCCGAAGAGCTCGTCGTCGATGGCCTTGCCCACCATTGCGCAGGCAAACCGCAGGGCCCACTTTTCCCGCTCGGTGAAGGGGCCCGACTCGAACTCCGGGAGATGCCGGATCTTCTCTTCGCTGAGCCCGGCATTCTTGCCGGGAACGTACCGGAGGGCGAGGCAGCTCAGGCAGTGATTCAAGCTGGCCACCTGCAACCGCACGAGTTCACGGAGATCGGCCTCCAGGACCCCCTTGTGCCACATCGCCTGGGTGAGTTCGTGGAGCGCGGACAGGATCGCCGGGCAGTGGGCGCGCATCCGCGTGCTCGAAGGGCCCCGAACGCCTGGTACGTGACTGACTCGCCCCATCGCCTTGTCCTCCGTGAGCCGGGCGGGCGCGCGCCGCCGGGCTCGGCGGCCTTACAGCATCTCCTTGCCGAGGACGATGGCCGCCAGCCGCCGCAGGGTTCCGCTGTTCGTCCGGCAGTTCAGACAGCCGCCGTCGCGCCGGGTCTGGATCAGGTTCGCTCTTCGGAGTTCCTTGATGTGGCCGGACACTGCCGACTGCGACAGCCCGAGCTTGGCTGCCATGTCCGCGAAGCACGAGCGCTCATTGTCGCCGTGGGTCCAGTAGAAATCGGGCTCCGCGTCTTCGGGCATGTGCGCCGCGATCGTCAGAAAGATCCTGAGACGGCCGGCGTTGCCTAGCACCTTGAACGCCTCGGCGGCGCCTTCGGCGTCGAGCAGGACATCGTCCGGGCGCGCCGACTCGCCGGGGGTCCGCTTCGACGACGCGCTCCTTGGCATCTTTCCCGTCACTCCTTCACGGCGGCGACGACCTCGACCTCGACCAGGTAGTCCGGATCGGCGAGGTTCGCCGGCTGGATGCAGCTGCAGGCGGGGAAGCTGGAAGGGTTGGTGAAGTACTCTCGCATGACCTGGTACACCTCGGGAAGCTGCTTGATGTCCCGCATGTAGATCGTGCGCTTGACCACGTCGTCCATGGTCGCGCCCTCGGCGGCAAGAATGTTCTTGATGTTCTCGAACACCTGCTTCGCCTGGAAGCGGATATCACCCTTGCCGACGATCTTCCCGTTGACGTCACGCGCCGTCAGGCCCGTGGTGTAGATGAGGTTCCCGACCCGGACGGCCTGGGAGAACGATCCCTTGGGGTCGGTCTGATATGCGTCCTTCGTGTTGACGAGGACCTTACCCATCGACTCCTCCTTTCCGACGGCGCGCGAGGCGCCCGTCGACGTTCATTCCTTGACGGTGGCCACGACCTCGATCTCCAGCAGGTAGTCGGGATCGGCCAGCTCTGCCGCCTGGATGCACGCGCAGGCGGGATAGGCACTGGCGTTGGGGAAGTACTGGGCCATGACCTTGTAGACCTCGGGAAGGTGCTGGATCTGCTTCAGATAGAGGTTCCGCTTGACGACGTCGTCCATGCTCGCGCCCTGGGAGGCGAGTACCGTCTTGATGTTCTCGAACACCTGTCGCGCCTGGGCGTGGATATCGCCCTTGCCGATGACCGTCCCGGATGCATCGCGTGCCGTCTGCCCGGACGTGAAGATCAGGTTGCCGACGCGTGTGACTTGCGCGTAGGTGGCGCCCGGGTCGGGCCTGGAGACTCCCTGTGGGTTGGCGCTGATCTTCGGCATGACGAGCCTCCCCTGGGCCGCTCCCGGCCCCTCGAATATATTGCAAAAGTCTTATATCGGGATGTCGAAAACCTGTCAAGAGGTATCTCGGGCGCGACGGTGACTTCTCCGGGCCCCCTACCCGAGCATCCGCGACGGGAGCCAGGTCGAGAGCGCGGGGAAGCCGATCAGCACCGCCAGGATCAGCAGCTCGAGGACGATGAACGGCCAGATGCCGCGGATCAGGTCCTCGATCGTGACGTGCTCCTTGCCGGCCGCGGCCACGGCGAAGAGGTTCAGCCCCACGGGCGGCGTCATCGTGGCGATCTCGACGAGCTTCACTAGGAGGACGCCGAACCAGATCGGATCGATCCCCGCCGTCTTGATGACCGGGAACACGAACGGAAGGGTGACGATCATCATCGACGTGGTGTCGATGAGGCAGCCCAGCACGAGGTACATCAGCGCGAACAGGAGGATGATGCCGACGGGCGAGCGCGTCGCCGCCAGCACGAGCGGGCCGAACGCGTCGATGAAGCCGACCATCACGAGGAGCCTCGAGAAGAGGAGCCCGCCGATGATGATCGTGAAGATCACGCACGTGATCGCGGCGGAGGCGCGCGCGGCCTCCCAGAGCCCGCTCCAGCCGAGCCGCCGGCGCCCGAGGGCGACGAGGAGCGTGCCGAAGGCGCCGGCCGCGCCCGCGCCGGAGGGCGGGAAGACGCCGGCGTAGAGCCCGCCCATGACGATCCCGAAGACGAGGATCATCACCCAGAGGCCCCGGAGCGCCCCGAACCGCTCCGCCCACGAGGCCTGGACCCGCGCGGGCGGGCCGATCTCCGGTCGCAGGCGCACGGCGAGCGCCACCGCCGCGGCGTAGAACGCCGCCGAGACGAGGCCGGGAACGATGCCGGCGATGAGCATCTGGCCGATCGAAACCTCGGTGATGATCCCGTAGATGACCATGGTGATCGAGGGCGGGATCATCGCCGCGAAGCTGCCGGTCGCCACCATGCACGCGCCCGCGTACGTCTTGGGGTACCCGTACCGGATCATCTGGGGGAGCGCGGTCCGGGTGAAGACCGTGGCGTCGACGATGGTCGAGCCGGAGATGCCCCCGAACGCCGCCTGGCCCGCGATGGTCGTCAGGTACATCCCGCCGCGGAGCCGCCCCAGCCACTTGTACGCGACCTCGAAGAGCTCCTCCGCGACGCCGGCGGTGACGGCGAGGCTCCCCATGAAGATGAACATGGGCATGACGGCGAAGCCGTACTCCGCCGTGAGGCTGTAGGGGAGGGTCTGGGTCTGGATGAGCGCGGTCTGCCAGTTCGCGGTGAGCCCCATGCCGACGAAGCCGACCGCCGCCATCGCCACCCCGACGGGGATGCCGAGCGCCAACAGAATCAGCATCGCGAGGATGGCGAGCGCGCCGAGGAGGATGGACTCGGCCACGGCCGCGTCAGCCGGGGCGGTCGCCGTCGCGGAGGACCCGCGCCACGTCGACCGCCGTCTGGAGCACCATCAGCGTGGCCCCCAGCGCCAGGGCCAGCTTCGAGGGATACACGGGGAACTGCACGATCCCCGAGGCGTACTCGCGGATCGAGAAGCTGGTGAGCGCGAGGACCCAGCCCCGCCAGGCGATCAGGACGAACACGCCGAGCGTCAGGAGCTTGGCGAGGAGGTCGAGACCCCGCCGGGCGGCGGGGCCGAGGCGCGAGACGACCAGGTCGACCGCGATGTGCTGCCCCCGCGCCTGCGTGTGCGCGAGGGCCAGGAAGACGGCGACCACCATGAGGGCCTCGGTCGCCTCGAAGGTGCCGGGGAGGGGGCGGTTCAGGAACTTGGTCCCGATGATGTCGATGGCGCCGATCAGCGTCATTAGAAAAAGGCTCGCCCCGGCGAGCCAGAGTCCCAGCTCACCGAGGCGAGCGACGAGGGCACCCACCGTTCGCCTACCGGTGCTTCTCGCGCAGCTCCTTCCAGATGGCGACGGTCTGCCGGGCCGCGGCGCCCTTGCCGAGCTTCTCCATCTTGTTGATCCAGTCGGCGAAGAAGTCCGGGTTCGCCTGGACCCACTTGAGCCGCTCGGATTCGGCGAAGGGGATGAACTGGACGCCGTTCTGCGCGAGGAACGCGCGCGCCTTGTCGGCGGCCTCGCCGACCGCCTGCAGGTCGCGCTTGTTGGCCTCGTCCGCGACCGCGAGCATCGTCTGCTTGTGCTTGTCGGGCAGCTTGTTCCACCGGTCGAGGTTGATCCAGACGCCCCAGGACGGCCCCTCCCACGCGACCACCTCGGTCACGTACTTGGCGACCTCGTAGATCTTGTAGGTCTGGATCAGGTCGACGGAGAACGGCGCGCAGTTGACGACGCCGCGCTGGAGGTTCTCGTAGATCTCGGGAAGGAAGATCGTGACGCCCGTGCCCCCCGCCGCCTGCATGAGCCGCGGCATGTCCTCGCCCCAGGTGCGGATCTTCTTCCCCTTGAGGTCCGCGAGGGCGCGCACCGGCTCCTTGCACACGAGCAGGTACGGGTTCAGGTGATGGAAGAAGAGGGGCTTGAGGTTGTTGGTCTTGGCCTCCTCCGCGTACGCGGGGACCTTCTCCATGAGCGTGCGCATGATGATCCCCGCCTGCCGGATGTTGTCCATCGCCATGGGCAGCGAGTTCGGGGCCGTGAAGAACGGCAGGTCGCTCGGGAAGTAGGCCGGCGACATGGCGGCCATGTCGATGGCGCCGCTCTTCACGAGCTGGAGGTTCTCCTTCGCCTTCCCGAGCGCCTCGGACCAGAAGATCTTGACCTGGACCTCGTTGGCCGTGCGCTTGGCCACCTCGTCCGCGAACCACTGGTCGACCGCCGACCCGGGGGTCGTCGCCGGCCACTGGTGGTTCAGCTTGAGCTGCGCTTGTGCCTGGGCCACGCCGGGCGCCGCGGCGACCAGCGCGAGCGCGGCCAGGAGCGCTACCACTGTCGTGAGGAGAACGCGTCGATGCATGATGACCTCCAGGGGTCTCCGGATACCATATGTGCCTTCGCGCATATTCGGCGCGGCACCAGTTAGAGGGAAGGGGTGCCCGACGTCAAGGGCAAAATCGAACCCGGCCGCGGGTGGTCAAGCCGGCGCCGGGGTGCTAGGGTAGGCGCGGTGGGGGGACCGGAGAACTCGCGCGACGCGGAGCGTGGGGAGCCATGAGGTTCGCCAACGAAGCGCTGAACTCGATGTCCGCGGAGGAGATCCTCGGGCTCCAGGAGACCCGGCTCCGGCGGCAGCTCCGATACTGCTACGACCGCTCCGAGTTTTACCGGCGGAAGTTCGCGGCGGCGGGGACCCACCCGGACGAGATCAAGACCCTGGCCGAGTTCCGGGCGCTGCCGATCTTCATGACCAAGCGCGACGAGCGCCTCAGCCAGCAGGAGTCGCTCGAGCGCTTCGGCCACCCCTTCGGCATGCACCTCTGCGTCGGCCTCGACGAGATCGAGCTGACCTCGACGACGTCGGGGACGACCGGGACGCCAACCTTCACGTACACCTTCTCCAGACGCGAGCTGAACGGCCCGGTCGCCGACCTGTGGGCGTTCATGTTCCGCTACGCGGGGGTGAAGCCCGGCGACCGGGTCCTCTTCGGCTACGCGCTCGGAGTCTACGCGACGAGCATGCTGCTGTGGGGCATCCGCCGGCTCGGCGCCATCCCGATCGACGTCGATGTCCGCGGCGGCGCCGACGCCATCCTCCAGTTCGCCGAGCTGACGCGGCCGGTCGCCGCCGCGCTGACCCCGTCGCTGGCGGAGTACCTGATCCACCGGGCGCCGCAGAGTATCGGCAGGGAGGTCGGGAGCCTCGGGCTCGGGTCGGTGCTCCTCTGCGGGGAGCCGGGCGCGGGCATCCCCGAGGTGAAGCGACGCCTGGAGAGCGCGTATCGGGCGCGGGTGTACGACTTCTGGGCGCCGGGCGGGCTCGGGTTCGGGCTCGCCTGCGACGCGGACGAGTATCACGGGCTCCACTGCTACGCGCCCGACTACAACCTCTATCAGGACGACCTGATCGATCCCTCGACGCAGAAGCCGATCGAGGTCGTCGACGGCGCCGTCGGGGAGGCCGTCCACACCTCCCTCGATCGCGACGCGAGCCCGGTGATCCGGTACGCGTACGGCGACATCGTCCAGGTCTTCACCGGGGAGTGCCCGGCGTGCGGGTTCAGGGGGAAGCGGCTCAAGTTCGTCGGACGCTCGGACGACATGCTGATCGTGAAGGGCACGAACTTCTACCCCGCCGCGCTCAGGGACCTCGTCTCGAGGTTCATCCCGCGGGTGACGGGCGAGCTCCGGGTCGTCCTGGAGGTAGAGCCGCCCCGGGTGATTCCGCCGCTCAAGGTGAAGCTCGAGTACGGCGCCGGCGTCGAGCCGCGGGAGCTGCCGGACCTGGCCCGCGAGGTCGTCGGCGAGTGCCGCCATCGGCTCAAGGTCTCGCCCGAGATCATCTGGGTCCCGCCGGGAACCTTCGAGCGCTCGCTCCGGAAGACCTCCCTCGTCGAGCGCGCGTACGCCTGACCCGTCGACCGGGCCCTCACACCGCATGACGCTCGCCCGCCCGCCGCTCGACCTCGGGCGCTACCAGGACTACGACGACATCACGCGCAACTTCCGCTGGGCGATCCCCGAGCGGTACAACATCGCCGCGGAGACCGTGGACCGCTGGGCGGCGGCGACGCCGGAGGCGGTCGCGCTCCACTACGAGGACGGGCGGGGAGCGCGCACGACCCTGACGTTCGGCGCGCTCCGCGCGGAGACGAACCGGCTCGCGAACGGCCTCGCGGCGCTCGGCGTCTCCCGCGGAGACCGCGTCGCGCTGGTCCTGCCGCAGCGGGCGGAGGTCGGCGTCGCCCATCTGGCGATCTACAAGCTCGGCGCCATCGCCGTCCCGCTCTCGTTCCTCTACGGTCCCACGACGCTCGAGTACATCCTGAACGACTGCCGCGCCGTCGCCCTCGTCCTCGGCGCCGACTTCGTCGACCGGATCGAGCCGATCCGCGCCCGGCTCCCGCACCTCCGCCATCTGATCCTCGTCGGCGGGCCCGGCCCCGGCCTCGCGTGGGTGGAGGTGGTCGGGCGGGGGTCGAGCGAGGCCGCGACGGCGGAGACGCGCGCCGAGGATCCGGCGATGATCCTCTACACCTCCGGCACGACGGGCGCCCCGAAGGGCGTCCTCCACGCGCACCGGATTCTCGCCGGGTACCTCCTGACCTTCTCGCTCTTCTTCAACATCCGCTTCGGCGAGCGGGCGCTCTTCTGGACGCCCTCGGACTGGGCATGGGTCGGCGGCCTCCTGGACGTCCTGCTGCCCGCGTGGGCCTTCGGCCGGCCGGTGCTGGCGTCCGGGGCGCGCTTCGACCCCGAGCGCGCGTTCGCGCTGGTCGCGGACTACGGGGTCACCCACGCGTTCCTCGCCCCGACCGCGCTCAAGATGCTGGCGCAGGTGCGGACACCCCGGGAGCGGTTCGCCACGCGCCTCGAGGTGATCGCCAGCGGCGGCGAGTCCGTCGCCGCCGAGGTGCTCCGCTGGGCCGAGGAGGAGCTCGGCGCGGCGGTGAACGAGTTCTACGGCCTCACCGAGGTGAACCACCTGATCGGCAACTGCTCGGCGCTCTGGCCGGTGCGGCCCGGTCTCATGGGGCGCCCCTATCCAGGGCGGGAGGTCGCCCTCGTGGACGACGCGGGGCAGCCGGTCGGGCCCGGCGTCGAGGCGCAGATCATCGTCCGCCGGGGCGACCCCACCGGGTTTCTCGGCTACTGGGAGAAGCCGGAGAAGACGCGCGAGATGTTCCTCGGGGAGTGGCTGAAGACGGGCGACATGGCGGTGCGCGACGACCTCGGCTACTACCGCTTCATGGGGCGGAACGACGATCTGATCAAGAGTGGAGGGTATCGGATCGGCCCTGCGGAGGTCGAGGAGGCGCTCCTGGCGCTGCCGGAGGTGGCGGAGGCAGCCGTCATCCCGTCGCCCGACCCGGTGAGGGGGGCGGTCGTGAAGGCCCTCGTCCGTCTCGCCGCCGACGTCGAGGCCTCCGACGACCTCCGGGCGCGCATCCAGGACCACGTGCGGCGGGGGCTCGCGGCCTACAAGTATCCCCGCCAGATCGAGTTCGTCCAGAGCTTCCCGCTCACCACGACGGGCAAGATCGACCGGAAGCTCCTGCGGCAGCAGGAGGCGGAGCGGAAGCCCTCGCTGGAGCGCCGACACGGGCCTTGACGGGGGGAAATCTAAAATATATTCTTTATATATTCATCGGGTATGATACCCGAGGAGTTCGTCCCGAGCGGAATCCGTCTGAGACTGGGGCCGATCCTCCGCTTCCAGCGCTACCGGAGCGTGGAGGCGGTCGCGCCCCCGATCCTGGAGGTTGCCCAGGAGATGACGACCCTCGCCGAGAAGCTCGTCGATCCGCGCGTCGTCTGGCTCCGGCGCCCGATCGCGAGGGTGGGCGGCGACAGCCTCACCCTCGAGAACGGCCCGACCTTCGGGGGCCGCTGCTTCTCGACCCACCTCGCCATGGCGGGGGAGGCGGTGTGCTTCGTCGCCACCATCGGCCCGGCCCTCGACGCGCGCGCGGCGGAGCTGACCGACGGGAACGATCTCCTCGAGGCCCTCTTCCTCGACACGGCGGGGTGGCTCGCCATCGAGGAGACGCTCCGGGTCTTCCGCGCCCGTCTGCGGGCGCGCGTCCGGGGTGAGGGGCTGCGTCTGAGCCCGCGCCTCGGTCCCGGATACCTCGACTGGCCGCTCGGCGAGCAGGCGTCGTTCTTCCCGCTCTTCGACGGGACGCCGCTGCCGGTGGGGCTCAGCGAGTACTGCGTCATGACGCCGAAGAAGTCGATCTCGGGGCTCTTCGGACTCACCCCGGCCGGCTAGGAGAGGACGATGGAGGCGCCGCGCCACTCGAACGAGCTCCGACGACGACTCTCCGGCGGCGAGTGGGTCGTGTCGATCGAGTTCGTCACCCCCGAGGCGTCCGAGGAGTTCGAGGGCGCCATCGCGCCGATCGTGGCGCTGGGCGAGCGGAGCAAGGGCGACCCGCGGATCCACACGATCGCGCTGACCGACCGCGTGAAGTCCGATGACGACCACGACCCCGTGCGCGTCGCCCGGCGCGTCGCGGAGGCGTCGGGGAAGGCGCCGACGGTGCACCTCTCGGGCAAGGACCGGGATCCCGCGTGGCTCGCCGACGCGCTCGGGCGGATGCGGGAGGCCGGCCTCGAGAACCTGCTCCTGATCACCGGCGACAAGGTGAAGAGTCCAGGAAGCCACGGGCGCGTCCGCTACCACGACTCGGTCAACATGATCGCGCAGGCCCGCGCCGCGAGCCCCGCGTTCCACATCGCCGCGGCGGTCTCGCCCTTCAAGTACCGCGAGGAAGACCTCCTGAACCAGTATCTGAAGATGGTGAAGAAGGAGCGGGCCGGGGCCGGTTGCTTCATCACCCAGGTCGGCTGGGACATGCTCAAGTGGAAGGAGCTCCTCGCGTACCGGCGCCGGCGCGGCCTCCGGGCGCCGGTCATGGCCGGGCTCATGCTGCTGACCGTCGCGCGCGCCCGCTTCATCCGGGCGAACCGGCTCGCCGGGATCACGATCACCGACGAGCTCCAGGCCCGGCTCGAGGCCGACGCGACGCTCGCCGACAAGGGTCTGGGGGCCGCCTACCGGCGGCTCGCGCTCCAGATCGTCGGGCTCAAGCGGCTCGGCTATGCCGGGTTCCAGCTCACGGGCATGCACCAGTTCGAGAAGGTCGACGGGCTGCTCCGGCAGGCGGAGGACCTCGAGCGCCAGCTCCCCACGGAGTCGGCCTGGTGGGAAGCGTGGTGGGAGGCGCTCCGGGGCCCCGAGGGCCGCCCGATCGCGACCGCGCCCGCCCGACCCTTCTATCTCTTCCGCGAGCACGCCGAGCCCGGCGGCGCGAGCGTCGCCCTCGACCGACTGACGCCGCGCGCGCTCGACCCGGACGCCACCCCGCGCGCCGAGCTGCGGACGTTCCGGGCGCTCGATGGGCTGGACCGCGCGGTGTTCCGCGAGGGCTCGCCGGGGAACGTGGTCCTCGGGCCGATCTCCCGACTGGTCCCTCGCGGGTCGGTCCTCGATCGCGGGCTCCACTGGCTCGAGCGGCAGGTCAAGGCGCCCCTGGTCGGGTGCGAGACGTGCGGCTTCTGCCGACTCCCGTACACGATGTACGTCTGCCCCGAGACGTGCCCGAAGGGGCTCGCCAACGGCCCCTGCGGCGGCACGAGCGAGAACACGTGCGAGTTCGGCGACCGCGAGTGCGTCCACAACCGGAAGTACCGCGTGGCGAAGGCGACCGGGCGGCTCGACGAGCTGGAGACGGTGCTGATTCCCGTGGTAGGCTCCACCAAGCGCCACACATGCTCCTGGACCAGCCATTTCCGCGGAGAGGATCCGCCCGTCGTCAACCTCCTCCCCATTCGCCCGAAGGGACTCCAGCATGACCATTGAGCATCAGGGACTGATCGTCATCGGCGAGAACCTGAACGCGACCCGGAAGATCAAGGGCTCGAGCCCCCGGATCCTCAAGGAGGACGGCCGGCGCGGCCTCCCCTATACGGACCTCTCGGGGACCAAGCGGGTCCTCGACCTCACCGCGGCCTTCCCCGAGGACCCCAAGGAGCACGCGAACGCGATGATCCCGTACGTCGCGCAGTGCTTCCGCGACAAGGACCTGCGCTACCTCGAGTGGCAGGTGCACTCGCAGCTCAAGGCCGGCGCCCACATCATCGACCTCTGCGTCGACGAGATGTCCCCGTACCCCGAGGAGCGGATGGAGTGGATACGCTGGGTCGTCAAGGCCGTCCAGGCGATGACCGGCGCCATCCTCAGCATCGATTCGTCCGACCCGCTGACGATCGAGGCGGGCCTCAAGGTCCACGACGGGAAGAAGAGCCGGCCGTTCATCAACTCGGTGAACCTCGAGGAGGGGCGGAGCGTGCTCCACGCGGTGGCCAAGGAGCACGGCGCGTACCTGGCCGGTAACGCGTCCGGGCGGTCCGGGATGCCGTACAGCGCGCAGGAGCGCGTCGACAATCTGGTCGAGCTGTCCAAGCAGATGGACGCGCACGGGATCCCGATGGAGGACCGGTTCCTCGACGCGCTCGTCTTCCCCGTCGGCGCCGGGCCCGAGTACGGCATGCACTACCTCGACGCCGTCAGGCACCTGCGCGAGATGTTCCCCGAGGTGCACCTCTTCGGCGGCCACTCGAACGTCTCGTTCGGACTCCCGAACCGCAAGGTGCTGAACGACGCGTTCATCATCCTGTCGATCCTGGCCGGCTGCGACACGGTCATGGCCGATCCCCTGATGAACCCGCCGCGCGAGTACCTCGAGTTCAGGCTCGCCGCGGAGGCGCTCACCGGGAAGGACGATTACTCGATGAACTACCTCGCCTACCACCGGAGCCAGCAGGCGTAGCGCATGCTATACTCGACCGCCATGACGGGCCTGCTCGAGCGCTTGTCGACGCGCACGCCGCTGCTCACGGACAGCGCGACCGGCACGTGGTTCCAGCAGCGCCTCGGCGTCCAGCACGTCGGCGGCGAGTGCTGCGACCAGTACAACCTGACGCAGCCCGACGTCGTCCGCGAGCTGTACCGCGCCAAGGTGGATGCGGGCGCGGATCTCGTCCTCACCAACACCTTCAACAGCACGCCGCTCCGTCTCCGCGAGTTCGACCTCGAGGACGAGGCGGATCGGTTCAACGACGCGGGCGTGCGGCTCCTCCGCGAGGTCGTGGCCGAGTCCGGGCGCGAGGTCTTCGTCGGCGGGAACGTCGGACCCACGGGGAAGCTCGTGGGGCAGTCGGCGACCTACGACGAGGTGATGGACTCCGTGCTCCGCCAGGTCCGGGCGCTGGTGCGCGCCGGCGTCGACGCGATCTGCGTCGAGACCATGCTCCAGTCGCTCGAGGGGCAGATCGCGGTCGAGGCGGCGCGTCAGGTCTTCGCCGACGAGGGCGTGTCGGTGCCGCTCTACGTGACGTTCGCCTTCATGAATCGGCCGGCGGCCAGCACGGCCGAGTTCCGGACCTTCTTCGGGGACACGGTGCGCCAGATCATGGAGGGGAACGAGGACCTCCTGGCCGAGCGCCCGTTCGTCGGCGTCCGGCAGCTCGGCGTGGACGTGGTCGGCGCCAACTGCACGATCGGCGTCGACGACGCGGTGGCCGTGACCGAGGAGTTCACCCGCTACCTCGTCGCCCACGGCCTCGCGGGCCGCATGTGGGTGTCCGCCAAGCCGAACTCGCAGGTGATGGCCACGATGCAGTACGAGGAACCCGAGTTCGTCGCCGCCAGGTTCGCGCGCTTCGTCGAGGCGGGCGCGCACTTCGTCGGGTACTGCTGCGGCTCGACGCCCGCGCACATCGCGGCGACGGCGCGCCAGCGGCGGGCCCTGCTCGGCTTCTAGGACGGCTCACCATGGCTCCCAGGGCGGGGGAGGTGTGGGCGCCGTCGAGATATATTGATAATATACGGGCGCCGGAGAGTACCGGGGGGAGAGGACAATGAACGAGCTCAGGCCTCGCGAACGGTTCGCGCGCGCCATCCGGCGCGAGAAGGTCGACCGCGTGCCGACGCTGTACCGCTTCAAGCGCGAGTCCAAGGAGAAGGCGGCCCGCGTCTTCGGGATCACCGACGCCGAGGTCGGCCTCAAGCACGCGCCGCACCTCGAGCTCAGGCTCGGGAACGACGCCATCATGTACCAGATCGGCATCAACGCCGAGTTCTCGCACCACCCGATCGCGATCGGCGAGACCTGGTACAGCGACTTCAAGGTCGCGTACGGCAAGAGCGGTCTCAAGGGCCTGTCGGAGGAGGAGCACAGGGAGTTCATGAAGACCCAGGAGTACTGGGGACCGGCCAAGGTGGTCCCCGAGAACTTCCCGAAGGCCCACCCCATCGGCTCGATGGAGGACCTCAAGAACTACACGTGGCCGAGCCCGGCGAACCCGCGGCTCCTCGACCCGATCAAGGAGATCTGCCGGCACTACCAGGACGACTACTTCATCATGGTCGATCTCTCCTCCACCCTGATCGAGGCGGCGTACGCGCACCTCGTCGGGACCCAGAACTTCTTCCTGTTCCTCTACGACGAGCCGGAGCTGGTCCGGGGCGTGCTGGACGGGCTCACCGAGTACTACTGCGCGCTCGGGAGGAACGTCGCCGCCCTCGGCGTCGACATGATCCGGGTCGGCGACGACATCGGCGCCCAGCAGGGGATGATGCTCGACCCCGAGGTGTGGCGGGAGCTGGCCAAGCCCCGCTTCCAGTACATGTTCGAGCAGTTCCGGAAGGTCAACCGGGACGTCTACCTCAAGCTCCACTCGTGCGGCGACTACTCACCGATCATTCCCGACGAGATCGACCTCGGGGTGAATCTCTCCGGGCTCATGCAGCCGGTCGGCGGCAACCGGAACCAGACGGAGATCAAGAAGAAGTACGGCGACAAGATCGCCTTCATCGGCGGTCTCGACGTGCAGCGGCTCCTGCCCCGCGGCCAGGTCGAGGAGGTGCGGGCGGGGGTGCTGAACGTCATGAAGAATCTGGCCGTGGGCGGTGGCTACATCTTCTCGCCGTCGCACTACATCCTGGCCGACGTCCCCGTCCAGAACATCTGGGCGATGATCGAGGCGGTGAAGGATTTCGGCGTGTACGGCAAGTATCCGCTGAACTAGAGGGAGAGCGTCGTATGTCCAACGGGCCGAGTCTTCAGATGCCCGACGGCTGGCAGACGCGCGTGCCGCCAGGATGGGACTGGAGCGAGCTCTGGGTCGCAGTCGAGAAGGGCAAGCACAAGGTCGCCCACGAGATCGTGCAGAAGGCGATCGACACCGGCATCAACCCCAAGACGATTCTCGACGACGGTCTCTTCCCCGGGTTCAATCTCCAGGGCGAGCGGTTCAGCGAGCAGATCATCTTCATCCCCGAGATGCTGATCACGGCGCGGGCGATGAAGGCAGGGCTCGCCCTCATCCGCCCCCTCCTCGCCGCGCAGGCGGAGAAGCCGGTGGGCACCTTCGTGATCGGCACCGTGCTCGGCGACATGCACGACATCGGCCAGTCGATCGTGACGATCATGCTCGAGAACGCCGGCTTCAAGGTCCTGAACCTCGGGACCGACACCCACCCCGACAAGTTCATCAACACCGCGCGCGCCGAGAAGGCCGACCTCGTGGGGTTCTCGGCGCTGCTCTCGACGACCATCTACTACCAGAAGGTGACCATCGAGGAGTTCGTCAAGGCGGGGCTGCGGAACAAGGTGAAGATCCTGGTCGGCGGCGCGCCCACGAGCCAGCAGTGGGCGGATGAGATCGGCGCCGACGGCTGGGGCAAGGACGCGATGCTCGCCGTGCAGCTCGCGAAGAAGCTCGTCAACGAGCCTCGCGAGCCCTGGGACTGAACCATGGACTTCATCCCCATCGCCCGAGTCGACGAGGTTCCCACCGGCGCGACGCGCCTCTTCGGGACCGACGGCGTGCGCGTTCTCCTGGCGCGCGTCGGCGACACCGTCCACGCCCTCCAGCCGACCTGCCCGCATCGCGGCTGCGACTGGGACGGGGCCGCGGTGCAGGACGAGATCATCACGTGTCCGCGCTGTCGCTTCCGCTACTCGGCGCGGACGGGACTGAACCCCCTCACGACCGCGTGCCACGTGAACCAGTCGACGGCGGAGTACCACTATCGGAACTTCCCGGAGGGCCGCGCCGATCTCCACGCGGTGCGGCTCCGCGACGGGCGGGTCGAGGTGTCGGCCACGCCGCTGCCGTTCAGGAAAGTGATCGTCTGATGCCGGCGACGGTGGCGGTGACGTTCGAGCCCGAAGGGCGGACGATTCGTGTCGCCCCCGGGGAGACCTTCCTGCGCGCCGCCCAGGACGCGGGAATCGACGTCATGGCCACCTGCGGGGGCCGCGGCCGATGCCACAGCTGCCGGATCAAGATCCTGAAGGGGACGGTGGCGCCGCCGACGATCATGGACACCGTGCAGCTCGGTCACGAGGAGGTCCGCGAGGGCTTCCGGCTGTCCTGCCAGACCCCCGTCGTCGAGGCCTGCGCGGTGATGGTCATGCCGCCGATCGCGGAGGGAGGGCATCAGATCCTCTCGTGCGCCCACGACTTCCGCGCCGACTCGCGGGTCGGGCTCGACTCCGGGGTGGAGAAGCGGTTCGTCAAGGCCCGGCTGCCAGCGGAGGAGCACCACCAGACGTCGGACGTCGAGGAGACGCTCGCGGCGCTCGGCGGTGGGGCTGGCGAGGACGTCCCCCTCGACGTCCTGCGCCGGATCCCGACGCTGCTCCGGGAGGCCGACGGCGCCGTGACCGTCACGACCTTCCGGGGGAAGGTCATCGACGTCGAGTCGGAGGACACCTCGGCGCACAAGTACGGGATGGCGTTCGACATCGGGACGACCAGCATCGTCGGGTTCCTGATGGACCTCGACACCGGCGAGCAGCTCGCCGCCGTGGGGAACCTGAACCCCCAGGCGGTGTACGGCGGCGACCTCATGTCGCGCATCGCCTTCGCCCAGTTCAACCCGGAAGCCCTCAAGAAGCTCCAGGTCCGCGTGCTCGCCGCGATCAACGCCCACGTCAAGGAGGCGTGCGACCAGGCGGGGGTCTCGCCCGCGCAGATCTACAAGGTGGTCATCGTCGGCAACACCTGCATGCACCACGTCTTCCTCGGGATCGACCCGACGCACGTCGGCCTGGCGCCCTACGCGCCCACGGTGCGATCCCCCATCGTCCTCCCGGCCAAGGAGCTCCACCTCCGCGTGAACCCGAACGCGGCGGTCTGCTTCCTGCCCATCGTGGCTGGCTTCGTCGGCGCCGACACCATGGGCGTCATCCTCGCGACGCGCATCTACGACAGCCCCGACATCCGCGTGGCGGTCGATATCGGGACCAACGGCGAGGTCGTGATGGGCTCGCGCCGCCGGCTCATGGCGTGCTCCGCGCCCGCCGGCCCGGCCCTCGAGGGGGCGCAGATCAGGCACGGGATGCGGGGTGCCATGGGCGCGATCGAGAAGGTCGAGATCGGCGGCGACGTCGTCTGCTCGGTGATCGGCGCCGTCCCGCCGGTCGGGATCTGTGGCTCCGGGCTCATCGACGCCATCGCGAAGATGCTCGACGCGAAGGTGCTCGACTCGTCGGGCCTCCTCCGGGTGGAGGAGCGGGATCTCCTGCCCTCCGCCATCCGCGACCGGCTGATCGAGCGCGACGGCGAACGGCAGTTCGTGCTCGTGTGGGCGCCCGAGTCCGGGAAGGGCGAGGACATCACGATCACCCAGCAGGACGTCCGGCAGCTCCAGCTGGCCAAGGGCGCGATCTACTCCGGCATCCTCATGCTGGAGCAGGTGATGGGCGTGACGAACGGGCAGATCACGGAGCTGATGCTCGCCGGCGGCTTCGGGAACTACATCAACATCGCGAGCGCGGTCCGGATCCACCTCCTGCCCGAGCTGCCCGTGGAGCGGATCACCTACGTCGGAAACGCCGCGGGCCTCGGGGCCCAGATGGCGCTCCTGAGCGAGACCGAGCGGGAGCGGGCGACCGCGCTGGCGCGCACGATCGAGCACGTCTCGCTCGCGGCCCGGCCGGACTTCCAGGACGTTTTCGTCGGGGCGATCTGCTTCCCCGGCGACGAGGCGGCCGGTCTCCTGCTCTCGGGAGCGGAGTGACGTGCGCGTCAACGTGATCTGCGGTTTCCTCGGCTCCGGCAAGACGACGCTCGTGCGCCGCATCCTCGGCGGCCGGGCCGGGAAGGAGCGGCTCGCGGTCATCGTCAACGAGTTCGGCGATGTCGGGATCGACGGGGAGATCTTGCAAGGACACGCGATCGACATGATCGAGCTGAGCGCCGGGTGCCTCTGCTGCACGCTCAAGGGATCTCTCGTGACCGCCGTCGAGGAGCTGCGCGACAAGGCGGGCGTCGAGCGGATCGTGATCGAGGCGACGGGCGTGGCTCAGCCCGGCGAGCTGGTGGAGGTGCTCGCGGACCCCGCGATCCGTGACTCCGTCGCGCTGGGTCCGCTGGTGACGGTGGTCGACGCGCCGAAGTTCCCCGCGCTCCGGAAGGTGCTGGGCGAGTTCTACACGGCGCAGGTGACGCGGGCCGGGGTGCTGCTGCTCAACAAGACCGATCTCGCGACGCCAGGCCAGCTCGACGGGGTGCGGCGCGAGGTGACGGCGCTGAACCCGCGGGCGACCGTGGTCGCGACGGAACGGTGTGACGTGGAGCTCGACATGGTGCTGGAAGGGGGTAGCCGGGCGCCAGAACCGAGCGCGCTCGAGCAGGGGCTGGCGTCGCCGGCTCCGGCGGCGTCGTTCACGTCGTTCGTGGCGACGACGAGCTTCGACGCCGACCGGGCGAAGGTGATTCGCTTCTTCGCCGGTCTGCCGGACGCCGTGGTCCGGGCGAAGGGCTTCATGACGATCGACGGCCAGCCGGCGCTGGTGCAGTACGCCGTCGGGCAGCTCGAGATCACGGGGGCGCCGAGCCCGCGCGCCATGAACCTGGTGTTCATCCTCAACGGCGACGGGGACCAGGCCGGCCTCAAGGCCCGCCTGAGCGAAACCGCACGCCCATGAAGAGCAAGGCCCACGCGTCGCTGACGGAGAAGGCCTACCACACGCTGGTGCACAAGATCGTCACGCTCGATCTGGCGCCGGGCTCCGTCCTCACGGAGAGCCGGCTGATGAACGAGCTCAAGATCGGCCGGACACCGATCCGGGAGGCGGTCCAGCGGCTGATCGCCGAGGGACTGGTCAAGCACCTCCACCACCGGGGGATGCTCGTCGAGGAGATCCGGGCGGCCGATGTCCAGCAGCTCTACGAGTTCCGCGCCGAGATCGAGGGGTACGCCGCCCGATTGGCGGCGATGCGCATGACGCCGGCGCAGGTCGAGGAGCTGCAGCGGATCCACGCGGGTATGGACCGCGCGCTGGCGGAGTCCGATATCGAGAGCTTCACCACCCAGGACCGCCAGTTCCACGAGCTCCTCGGGCATGGCTCCCAGAACGGCTACGTCCAGTCCGTCCTGGCGAACCTCTACAACCTGCACCTGCGCCTCTGGTATTACCTCTTCCAGCGTCGGGGCGGCCTCCAGGAGACCGTGCACGAACACCAGGAGCTGATCGCGGCGCTCGTGCGGCGGGATCCCGACGGCTCCGAGCAGGCGATGAAGAAGTACGTGTCCCGGCTCGCGCGCGAGATCAAAGGGATCCTCTAGAGAACGACGGGGGAGGCGATGGCGACGAAGAAGCTGACGGGGCGCGAGCGGGTGAGGATGGCGCTCAACCACCAGGAGCCCGACCAGGTGCCGATGGACATCTGGATCACGCAGGACTCCTACGTGGCGCTCCGGCGGGAGCTGGGGCTGCCCCCGAAGGTGTCGAAGCCCTGGGACTGGCAGAACACGCCCAATGCCATCCGGACGGGATCGACGACGTGGTCGACGGATGCGCCCGTCGACCTCGACGTGATCGAGAAGCTCGACCTCGACATGGTCCGCGTGCCGAGCTACCCGCCGAACGGCGGGCGCGGGTTCGTCTACCGCCCGGAGGACGAGCTCTACCTCGACGAGTGGGGCGTGCCCCACCACCGCGCCGAGTTCGAGACCGGGTACGGCGGCGCGCACTTCGAGATCCGGATCTACCCGCTCGCAGAGGCGACGATCCAGGATCTCGAAGACTACCCCTGGCCGGACCCACGAGACCCCTCCTTCCTGGGGGACCTCCCCGAGCTGATCCCGCGGCTCCGCCGGGAGACGCCGTACGCGATCCTGTCGCAGTTCGGGCGGGGCGGGATCTACGAGCAGGCGAAGTACCTGCGCGGCTTCGAGCAGATCTTCATCGACATGGCGATCGACCAGGAGTTCGTGCACGCGCTGTTCGCCAAGCTCCTCGAGATCGAGCTCGAGATGAACCGCATCGGCATCCAGGCGGTCGGGAAGTACCTCGACGTCCTCCGGTTGTCGCCGGAGGACCTGGGGACGCAGACGAGCACGCTCGTGTCGCCGCAGATCCACGAGGAGCTGGTGCGGCCCTACTACAAGCGCCGCTTCCACGAGGTCCGGCAGATGCTCGACGCCGTCGGCAACCACGAGTGCAAGATCATGTACCACTCCTGCGGCGCCGCGTACCCGATGATGCCGGGGTTGATCGAGGACGGCATGCAGGTGTTCGATCCGCTCCAGCCGCTCGAGGTGATCTCCGAGCCGTGGCGGCTGAAGCGGGATTTCGGCGAGCGGATCTCGTTCGTTGGCGGCATCAACGTCCAGTCGACCCTGCCGCGCGGCACCGCCGAGGATGTGCGCGCGGAAGTCCGCCAGCGGATCAAGGAGATGGCGCAGGGCGGCGGCTACATCCTCTCCCCGGCGCACCGCATGCTGCCGGACATTCCGTTCCGCAACATCAAGGCGATGTACGAGGCGGGTCGGGAAAATGGCACCTACCCCATCAACCTGTGAGTGAGTCCATGGACGAGAGAACGCTGCTCGAAACGCTGGCTTTCACGGTCATCAAGGGTCGGGTCAAGGAGGGGACGGCGCTGACGGAGCAGGCGATCGCCGTGGGCGTCGACGCGCACCTCGTGATCAACGAGGGGCTCGTGCCGGGCATGGACGTGGTCGGTGAGCTGTTCCGGACGAACCAGTACTTCATCCCCGAGGTCCTGCTGTCGGCGCGGACCATGAACGGCTCGATGGCGCTCCTGAAGCCGCTCATCGTCGGCGCGGTGACGGAGACGGTCGGCGTCGCCGTCGTGGGCACGGTCAAGGGCGACATCCACGACATCGGCAAGAACCTCGTCTGCATGCTGCTCGAGGCGGCGCAGTTCAAGGTGCACAACCTCGGCGTGAACAACACGCCGGAGAAAATTTTCGAGGCGGCCGAGCAGCACGGCGCCGACATCGTCGGCCTGTCCGCTCTGCTGTCGGTGACCATGCCCAACATCGGCAAGACCGTGGAGCACTTCGAGAAGATGGGCGTCCGGAAGAAGTACAAGATCATCTGCGGCGGCGCGCCCGTGACGCCGAAGTTCGCGCAGGAGTGCGGCACCGACGGTTACGGCGCCAACGCGCCGGAGGCCGTGCGGATCTGCCGCCAGTGGATCGAGGAGAAGCGCGCGGCGGCCGCGTCCGCGTAGCCGCCGTGGCAACGAGAGGAGGGGCGCATGGGGCAGAGTGACATCGAGATCGCGCGGGCGGCGCGCCTCCAGCCCGTCCAGGCCATCGCCGAGAGCCTGGGGCTCTCCGCCGAGGACATCGAGCCGTACGGCGCCCACAAGGCGAAGGTGCGACTCGACGCCCTCGAGCGGCTGCGCGACCGCCCGGACGGGGCGCTCGTGCTCGTCACGGCGATGACGCCGACGCCCGCGGGCGAGGGCAAGTCGACCACGACCGTCGGTCTCGGCGACGCGTTCCGACGGATCGGCAAGCGCGCGGCCGTGGCGATCCGGGAGCCGTCGCTGGGCCCGTGCTTCGGCGTGAAGGGCGGCGCCGCGGGCGGCGGGCACGCCCAGGTGGTGCCGATGGAGGACATCAACCTCCACTTCACCGGCGACCTCCACGCGGTCGGCGCCGCGCACAACCTGCTCGCCGCCGTCGTGGACAACCACCTCTTCCAGGGGAACGCGCGCGGCCTCGACTCGCGCCGGATCCACTGGAAGCGGGTGCTCGACATGAACGACCGGGTGCTCCGCAGCATCGTGGTCGGGCTCGGCGGGCCGGCCAACGGCATCCCGCGCGAGTCGGGGTTCGAGATCACGGTGGCCTCCGAGATCATGGCGATCCTCTGCCTCGCCCGTGACCTCGCCGACCTCAAGGCGCGGATCGGGCGGGTGATCGTCGGCGAGACCGCGGACGGCACGTTCGTGACGGCGGGGGACCTCCGGGTCGCGGGCGCCCTCACCGTGCTCCTGAAGGACGCGATCAAGCCGAACCTGGTCCAGACGCTCGAGGGCGGCCCCGCCTTCGTCCACTGCGGGCCGTACGGGAACATTGCCCACGGCTGCAACTCGATCCTCGCGACCCGGATGGCGCTGGCCCTGAGCGACCTCGTCCTCACGGAGGCCGGGTTCGGGAGCGATCTCGGCGCCGAGAAGTTCTTCAACATCAAGTGCCGGTTCGCGGGATTGACGCCGGAGGCGGCGGTGCTGGTGGCCAGCGTCCGCGCGCTGAAGCTCCACGGCGGCGCGTCCAAGGGCGACCTGGGACACGAAGATCTGCGATCGCTCGAGGCGGGCCTGCCGAACCTCGACAAGCACATCGAGAATCTCCAGCTGCACGGCGTCCCCGTCGTGGTGGCGGTGAACCGCTTCGCCACGGACACGGCGGCGGAGCTGGCGGCCGTGATCCGGCGCTGTGAGACCCAGGGCGTGCCCGCGGCGATCGCGGAAGTCTTCGACCGCGGGGGCGCGGGCGGTGAGGATCTCGGCCGCGTGCTGCTCGACACGTTACGGAGCCGCCGCGCGGACTTCCGTTACCTTTACGACATGGACCGCCCGATCCTCGAGAAGATCG
>JACQWC010000148.1 GCA_016209635.1 Candidatus Rokuibacteriota bacterium
ACGGTGATGAACTGGGCGGCCATCGTCGTCATGATCTGGTAGAAGCCCTTGATCCGCGCCGACGGCAACCCGAAGAACGCCGACCAGAGGCCGGCCAGGAGGCAACCCAGGACCGCCGCCACGGGGTACGGGAGGTTCCAGAACAGCACGCCCATGGCCGTCACGTACGCCCCCACCGCGATGAACGCCGCGTGGCCGAGCGTGATCTGCCCGCAGTAGCCGATCAGGAGCTGCACCCCCAGCGCCGAGAGGATCGTGTAGAGGGTGATGTTGGCGACGGAGACGACGTAGAGGTTGGCGTAGAGGGGGAGCGTGGCGACGAACAAGACGAGCAGGGCCATCTTGCCGCGGACGAAGCCGGTCTGCCACCACGCGTGGGTCGCGGCGTACGTCTCGTGGTACACCCCACCCGGCAGATACACCTACGTTCCTCCCGCCGACCGCCGGCACGTCACACGCGCTCGATCTTGACCCAGCCCCAGAGACCGTAGGGCCGGAAGAGAAGGATGATGACCATGAACGCGAACGGAGCGATTTCCTTGACGCCGCCCTGGGTGAGCTTGCCAACATAGGCGTCGGACAGGTTCTGGAGCACCCCGATGGCGAGCCCCCCGACGATGGCGCCCGGGACCGAGTTGAGGCCGCCCAGCACGACCGCGGGAAGCACCAGCAGCCCGAGGTAGCCCACGGAGATGTTGAGGCCGTTGATGTTTCCGAGGAGCGTCCCCCCGACCCCCGCTGCCATGAAGGCGATGGCCCAGGCCAGCGCGTAGACGCGCTTCGCCGAGACGCCCAGAGAAAGGGCCGCCATCTCGTCGTCGGCGGTCGCCTGCATGGCGAGCCCCCAGCGGCTCCGCTGGAAGAACCAGACGAAGACCAGCAGCAGGACGAGCGCCGCGACGAAACTCCAGACGTACACCTGACCGAAGACCATCCCGTAGAACCTGAGCGGCTGCTGGGGGAAGACCGGCGGAGTGAAGACCACCGTGTCCGTCCCCCAGGTGAAGCCGACCAGCGCGCGGAAGAAGAACGAAAGCCCCGCTGTGATCATGATGACGGCGAGAATCGGCTCACCGATCATCCGGCGCAGGAAGAGCCGCTCCGTCACCAGGCCGAGGATGAACCCGGTGATCAGCGTGGCGACGAGCGCCACGGGGAACGGGAACCCCCACTGGTAATAGGTCAGACAGACGTAGGCGCCGATCAGCGTCAGCTCCCCCATGGCCAGGTTCAGGACCCCGGAGCATTTGTAGATGAGCGTCCAGCCCAGCGCCACCAGGGCGTAGATGGAGCCCACCATGATCCCGGAGAGGACCAACTCGAGGAAGATGGCCATCAAGAGGTCTCCACCGCGCCCAGGGTGTGCTTGCTGCGCGAGGTCCGCCCGTCCTCGTACGTGACGGTGGTCTCCAGGTGAATCTCGCGCGCGGCCGCGTAGAGCCCCTCCACGACGTCCGCGTAGCGCTCCTCGAGGAACGCCCGCCTGAGTTTCCGCGTGCGGGTCAGCTCCTCGTCGTCGGCATCGAATTCCTTGTGGAGGTTCACGAAGCGCTGGATCCGCGCCGGCGGCGGGAGTCCCTTGTTGACGTGGACGACGGCTTCCCGCACGAGCGCGAGTACCTGCGCCTTCTGGGAGAGCTCGGGATAGCTCGTGTAGGGGATGTGGTTGTCCTCCGCCCACCTGCCGACGACCCCGGCGTCGATGCAGATGACCGCGGTCACGGCTGGGCGCCTGTCCCCCAGGACCCAGGCGTCCTTGATGTAGGGGCTGAACTTGAGACGAGTCTCGAGGTACTGGGGGGAGAAGCGGCTGCCGTCCGCGAGCGTCATCACGTCCTTGCGCCGGTCGAAGACCACCAGGTGGCCCTGGTCGTCGATGAAGCCGATGTCCCCCGAGTGCAGCCAGTCGTCCTTGAGCGTCTCGCGCGTGGCATCGGGATTCTTGTAGTAGCCCTTGAAGACGCACGGGCTCCTGGAGAGGATCTCGCCGTCTGGAGCAATCCGCACCTCGGTCTCAGGAATCGGCGTCCCCACGGTGTCGTAGCGAACGTCGCCGTCACGATGCAGCACCGAGATACCGGCGATCTCGGTCTGCCCGTAGATCTGCTTGAGGTTGACGCCGATGGCGTGGAAGAAGCGGAGGTGATCGGGTCCCAGCGCGGCCCCCCCTGTGTAGGCGTGGCGGATTCGCGCGAGCCCGAGGTGGTCGCGGAGTTTCCGCAAGACCAGGAGATCTGCCAGCTCGTGCTTCAAGCGCAGCAGCCCCGGAATCGGCTGCTGCGTGAGCTTCAGATCCGCCACCTGCCCCCCGACGCCCATGGCCCAGCCGTAGGCGTTCCGCTTGGTCCAGGGGGCGTCGAGCACCTTCACCTGCACCGTGCGCACCATCTGCTCGTAGATCCGGGGCGGGGAGAACAGGACTTGGGGGGCGATCTCGCGAATGTCCCGCTGGACGGTCTCCGGGTCCTCGGGGAAGTTGAGCGTGAACCCCGCCATCAGCCCGCAAGAGATGGACATCATCTGCTCGCCGATCCAGGAGAAAGGCAGGAACGACACGAAGTCGTCGGCCTCCCCGCACGGGTCAACGGCCAGCATGTTCTGGCCCATCTTCAGCATGTTCCCGTGCGTCAGCAGCGCCCCCTTGGGCTGGGCCGTCGTGCCCGAGGTGTAGAAGAGGAGCGCCACGTCGTCGCCCCTACCCTGGGCGATCATCCGCTCGAAGGCCTGGGGGTTCCGGGCGTCCAGTTCCCGCCCGAGGCGGCGCACTTCGGCGAGGCTCACCAGGCACGGATCGTCGTAGCCGCGCATCCCCTTCGGATCGTCCCAGACGATCCGTTCGAGCTTCGGGCAGCGCGCCCTGATGGCCAGCCCCTTGTCCGCCTCCTGCTGCCCCTCGCCGACGAGGAGCCGGGCGTCGGAGTGGTCCAGCACGTACTGGACCTCGTCGAGCATCGCGTCCTGGAAGAGCCACACCACGACCCCCCCCACCGCCAGCGCCGCCATCTCGGCCCACAGCCCCTCCGGGCGGTTATGCCCGATGAGGGCCACCTTGTCCCCGCGCTGGAGGCCGAGGGCCATGAGCCCCAGCGCGAGGTCCCGCACCTCGGCCAGGTACTCGCGCCACGTGATGGGCCGCCAGATGCCGAACTCCTTCTCGCGCATGGCGACCTTCCCGTCGCCGTAATGGCGCGCCGTCGCCAGGAGGAGCTTGGGGAGCGTCAGCTCCGCGGTGATCTCCACCGGGCGGGAAGTGTCACCGGCGGGACGTGAAGACATCCTCCTCCTCTCCCAGGTACGCCTGGTGCACCAGCAGGTCGGCCTGGACCTGGTCCGGCGTCCCCTCCGCGATCTTCTCTCCGAAGTTCAGCACCGCCACGCGGTGGGAGATGTCCATCACCACCCCCATGTCGTGCTCCACCAGGAGGCACGTGACCCGCCAGCGCTCCTCCTCGTTGATGTCGATGATGAAGCGAGCCATGTCCTCCACTTCCTCCAGGTTGAGGCCGGCCATGGGCTCGTCCAGGAGGATCAGGCGGGGGCCCAGGGCGAGGGCCCGGCCCAGCTCCACCCGCTTCTGGAGGCCGTAGGGGAGCATGCCGACCACCTTGTCGCGGAGGTGCGTCATCTCCAGGAAGTCGATGATCTCTCGCTCGATGAACTCGCGATGCTCGATCTCCTCGCGCGCCACCCTGCCCAGGTAGAGCGCTCCCGACAGCAGCCCGGCCTTCATGTGGAGGTGCCGGCCCAGCCGGATATTGTCCAGAACCGTCATGCCGCTGAACAGCTCGATCTTCTGGAAGGTCCGGGAAATCCCGAGCGCCGCTCGCCGATAGGGCTTGAAACCCTCGAGGTCTTTCCCGCCGAAGCGGATCCGCCCCTGCTGGGGAGAGTAGAGGCCATTGATGCAGTTGAGGCACACGGTCTTGCCGGCGCCGTTCGGGCCGATGACGGAGAAGATCTCCCCCCGGCGGACCTCGAAGCTGACACCCCTCAGCGCCTTCACCCCGCCGAAGGCCAGGTGCATGTCTTCGACCTGGAGGATGGGATCGGCGGTCACGCCTCAGCCGTTCTTTCCCGCGGGTACGCCCACGGTACCAGAACCAGGACTGGCGCCAGGATCAGCAACGCGACGATCATGCGTTCGCGTTGCGGGTCATCGGATCCGTGCGCTGGAGGGTCGACTCCGGCATGGGCCTCCGCCGCGCGCCCTCAGAAGAGCGCGCGGATCGCGGCGGCGATGTCCTGCTGGGTCGGGATCGTCGCGCGCTCGAGGCTGTCGTTGTAGGGCATCGGCACGTTGCGGGCGGCGACGCGGACGATCGGCGCGTCGAGCGCGTCGATCGCCTGCTCGCTCACCACGGCCGCCACCTCCGCCCCGAAGCCGCCCCGCTTGCAGGCCTCGTGGGCGATGACAAGCCGTCCGGTCTTGCGCACGGAGGCGAGGATCGTCGCCACGTCGAGCGGGACGAGCGTCCGCGGGTCGACGACCTCGACGCTGATCGACTCCTTCTCGAGATCGGCCGCCGCCCCGAGCGCGCGGTGCACCATCACCTGCGTCGCCACGACGGTGACGTCCGTGCCGGCGCGCTTGACCTCGGCCGTGCCGAGCGGGATCGCGTAGGGCTCCGGCGGGACGGCGCCCTTCAGCGCGTAGAGGGTCTTGTGCTCGAGGAAGATCACGGGGTTGTCGTCCCGGATGGCGGCGGCAAGGAGCCCCTTGGCGTCGTAGGGCGTCGACGGCGCCACGACCACGAGCCCCGGAATGTGGGCGAACCACGCCTCCAGACTCTGGGAATGCTGCGCCGCCAGGCGGATCCCACCGCCCTGCGGGCCCCGGATGACCAGCGGCACGCTGGGCCGGCCCCCCAGCATGTACCGGAACTTCGCCGCCTGGTTCACGATCTGGTCCATCATGAGCGCCACGAAATCGAAGATCTGGACCTCGACGACGGGGCGCAGTCCGGCGATCGCGGCGCCCACGCCGGCGCCGAGAAACGTCGCCTCCGAGATTGGCGTGTCGCGGACCCGATCCTCGCCGAATGCCTCGCGGAGCCCGCGCGTCACGCCGAAGATACCGCCGATGAGCCCCACGTCCTCGCCCATGACGAAGACGCGCTCGTCGCGGGCCATCTCTCCGCGCAGCGCCTCGTTGAGCGCCTCGGCGAAGGTGATCTGCCGGTCGCCCGGCGCGGGTGGCTCGCCCACCTCGACGTGGGGCGCGTAGACGGAGGCCTCCATCAGCTCGACCGTCGGCTCGGGGCTCTCCGTGGCGAAGCGCACGGCCCGATCGAGCTCCACCTCGACGGTTTCCTGCAGCTCCTTCAGCCGGAGCGGCGCCACCCCCCGCTCCTCGAGCAGCCGCTGCTCCACGCGGCCGATCGGGTCGCGCTCCATCCACTCGCGCTCCTCTTCCTTCGTGCGGTACTCGGGCAGGTTCGCCCGCATGCTGTGGCCGCCCCAGCGATAGGTCACGGCCTCGATGAACGTGGGGCCGTCGCCCGCGCGCGCCCGGCCCACCGCCGCGCGCGCCGCGTCGTACACGGCGAGCACATCGTTGCCGTCCACGCGCACGCCGGGAATCCCGTAGCCCGCCGCACGCGCCGCGACGCTCTCGCCCGCCGTCGTGCGTCGCGACGCGGTCGAGAGCGCGTACTGGTTGTTCTCGCAGACGAAGACGAGCGGGAGCTTCCAGACCGCCGCCAGGTTCATCGCCTCGTGCACGACCCCCTGGTTGGCGCCGCCGTCGCCGAAGAACGCGATCGCGACGCGGTCGGTCTTGCGCAGGCGGGCCGCGAGCGCCGCGCCGGCGCCGATGGGGACGCCGGCAGCGACGATGCCGTTACAGCCGAGGATGTTCAAGTCGAGCGCGGCGATGTGCATGGAGCCACCGAGCCCCCGACAGTAGCCGGTCTCGCGCCCGAACAGCTCGGCCATCATGCGGTCGACGCTGGCGCCCTTGGCGATGCAGTGGCCGTGGCCCCGGTGATTGCCGACGATGTAGTCGTCCTCACGCAGCGCCGCGCAGGCGCCCGCGGCCACCGCCTCCTGGCC
>JACQWC010000143.1 GCA_016209635.1 Candidatus Rokuibacteriota bacterium
GCTCCGTCATCGCCGTTCACGTCTGGCGGCTGCTCCCGCTGGCGACGGTGATCCTCCTGGCGGGCCTCACGTCGATCCCCCAGGACATCCATGATGCGGCCGCCGTGGACGGGGCCGGCTTCTGGCGGCACCTTTTCCAGATCAACGTGCCGCTCCTCCTTCCGATCATCACCGTGGCGATGCTGTTCGGGGTCGTGTTCACCTTCACCGACATGATCGTGATCTACATGCTCACGCGCGGCGGGCCGTACGACACCACCCAGGTCCTGGCGAGCCTCGCCTTCTTCACGGGCATCGACGGGGGAGACCTCGCTGAGGGCGCGGCGATCTCGCTCTTCCTCTTCCCGGTCCTGGTCGCCGCGGCCTTCGTATTCCTCCGGCTCGCCCGGCGAGCGGAGGTGACGTAAGATGCCCGCTCCCCTGCGGACATTGAAGCGATGGGGGATTCGAGGGACGCATTTCGGCATCGTCGCCGCATTCACCCTCTTCACCGCCTTTCCCTTCTACTGGATGCTCATCACCACCTTCAAGCAGACCCGCGACCTCATGACTCGGGAGAATAACCCCTTCCTCTTTAACGTGCCGCCTACCCTGGAGCACCTCCGGGTGCTGTTCTTCGACACGTTGTACGGCCAATGGCTCTGGAACACCGCCTGGGTCGGCGTGGTCGTGGTGGCGATCACCCTGCTGCTGGCAATCCCCGCTGGGTACGCTCTCGCCCGGCTGACGGGACGGTGGGGGGAGCAGCTCGGCATCGGCATCTTCCTCACCTATCTGGTCCCGCCGACGCTCCTCTTCATCCCCATGTCGCGGGTGATCGCGGACTTCGGGCTGCAGGACTCGCTGTGGTCCCTGGTGCTCGTCTACCCGTCCTTCACGGTGCCGTTCTGCACGTGGCTCCTCATGGGGTTCTTCAAGGCGATCCCGCGCGACCTCGAGGAGGCGGCGATGATCGACGGCCACAGCCGGTTCGGCGCCTTCGTCAAGATCGTGATTCCCATCTCGATCGCGGGGATCCTCACGGTCGTCATCTTCTCCTTCACGCTCGTCATGCAGGAGTTCGTCTACGCCCTGACCTTCATTTCGAACGCCTCCCAGTACACGGTGAGCGTGGGGGTGCCGACCTTCCTCGTGCACGGCGACGTCTACTTCTGGGGCTCCCTGATGGCGGGATGCTTCATCGCCAGCGTCCCGATCGCGATCCTCTACAATTTCTTCGTCGACCGGTTCATCGCGGGCTTCACGGTCGGCGCGATCAAATAGAGCCGCCCCCGGGCGCCGCCGCGATGCCGCGACCATCGAACGGATCATGACCGTCGACCCGCAGCGCGTTCTCGTCTTCGTCGAGCGCCGGTGGGAGCAGAGCATCGTGCCGAGCCTCGTCGAGTACATCCGGATTCCCGCGAAGTCGCCGGCGTTCGATCGCGAGTGGCGCGAGCACGGGCACCTGGATCGGGCGGTCGCGTTGATCGAGCAGTGGTCCCGGGCGCGTCCCATCGAGGGGCTGCGGGTGAACGTCGTCCGGCTCGGGGGACGCACGCCCGTCATCCTGATGGAGATTCCGGGCCACGCCGACGACACGGTGCTCCTCTACGGCCACCTCGACAAGCAGCCCGAGATGACCGGCTGGGCCGAGGGGCTCGGTCCGTGGACGCCGGTCCGACGGGGCGACCGGCTCTACGGGCGTGGGAGCGGCGACGACGGGTACGCGGCCTTCGCCGCGCTGACGGCGATCGAGGCCCTCCAGGAGCAGCGGGTCCCGCACGCGCGTGCGGTGGTCCTCGTCGAGGCCTGCGAGGAGAGCGGGAGCGTTGACCTGCCGTTCTACGTCGACGCGCTGGCGGACCGCCTCGGGACGCCGAGCCTCGTCGTCTGTCTCGACTCGGGCTGCGGCAACTACGAGTCGCTCTGGGCCACGACCTCGCTCCGCGGCATCGTCAACGGTGTGCTGACGGTCGAGGTGCTCGCCGAGGGTGTGCACTCGGGCGCCGCGAGCGGCATCGTGCCGTCGAGCTTCCGGATCCTGCGCGGGCTCCTGGCGCGCATCGAGGACGCGCGGACGGGCGAGATCCTGCCGCGCGACTTCCACGTCGAGATCCCGCCCGAGCGCCTGGAGCAGGCGCGCGCGGTGGCGGCGGTGCTGGGCCACGAGATCCACGGCAAGTTCCCCCTGGTCCCGGGCATGCGGCCCGCTGCCGACGATCCCCTCGAGGTCCTCCTCAACGGCACGTGGCGCCCGGCGCTGGCAGTGATCGGGGCGGCGGGGCTGCCCGCGCTCGAAGACGGGGGAAACGTCCTGCGCCCGACGACGTCGGTGAAGGTCTCGCTCCGGCTGCCACCGACGACGGACGCGACGCGGGCCGCCGGGCGGCTCAAGGCGATCCTCGAAGCCGACCCGCCCTACGGCGCGAGGGTCACGTTCACGCCGGATGCGGAAGCGAGCGGCTGGAACGCGCCCGCGATGAGCCCGTGGCTCCTGGCGTCGATGGACCGCGCGTCCGCCGCCTACTTCGGCAAGCCCGTGATGCTCGAGGGCACGGGGGGCTCGATCCCCTTCATGAGCATGCTCGGCGAGAGGTTTCCGCGGGCGCAGTTCCTGATCACCGGGGTGCTCGGTCCGGGCTCGAACGCTCACGGCCCGAACGAGTTTCTCCACCTGCCGACGGCCGCCAGGGTCACGGCGTGCGTGGCGCACGTCCTCGCGGACCACTACCGGACCGGCAGGGGCTGACGGGGAACGGAGGCTCCCGGGCGGGCTGAAGTCGGCCTCGATGGCGTTCGAGCAGGCTCACCCGTCGGCGCAGGGCCGCCCGCCGGCGGACTACGCGGTCGCCTCTTTCACGCACGCCTCGAGAAGCTCGAGCGCGGCTCGGGCGAAGGCCCACATGTTCGCCTCGCGATCGGCCTGTCGGGTCTCGAGCGTGATGACCCGCTCGACCGGCCCGGACACCGCGATGCACGCGTGACCGGCGGCGTCGCCGTAGCGGTTGCCCGTCGGGCCGGTCGCGCCCGTCTCGGCGAGGCCCCACGTCGCGCCGAGCAGCTCCCGCACCGCTCGCGCCTTCAGGCGCGCGTAGGGCTCGGTGCTCGCGCGCATGCCGGCGAGCGCCTCGTCCGGCACGCGGAGCAGGCCGCGCCGGGCCGCGTGCGTGTAGACGACACCGCCGCCGATGAAGTAGGCGGAGGCGCCGGGGACGGCGAGGAGCGATGCCGCGATCAGGCCGCCCGCCGACGACTCGGCGACCGCGACGGTCTGGGTCCTGGCCATGAGCAGCGCGCCGACCGACGACGCCATCGACGAGAGACCAGTCATCGAGAGTTCCTCCCGGGCGGACCTGTTCAGGACGGAGGCGCCGCCGGTCGGTTGGCGAGGCCGATCGTGCGGCTGACCTGGAGCGGCCGTGGCAGCGCGTCGTGAGCCGCCTGGACGCGCGCGAGCCGCTCCAGGATCTCGGGCGCCATCGGCGCCCCGCGGCGCGTCTCTTCGCTGACGTGAAGCGACATCAGCTCGTTGGTCGCCGCGAGGTAGCCCTCCGTCGCGTGGTACATCTCGTGGAAGTAGTGGATGCGCCGGGCGTCGTGGGCGAGGAGGAGCGTGGTGAAGCGGAGGGGATCGCCCGCCCGCACCTCCCGGTGGTACGTGAGGTGGGCCTCGAGGCAGAAGGTCGTCACCCGCCGCCCCTGACGGTACGCTTCCGTCAGCCCGATCCAGCTGAGGAACGCGTCGGTGGCGAGATCGAAGACGACGAGGTAGTAGCCCATGTTCATGTGGCGGTTACCGTCGATCCACTCGGGACGGACCACGTCCCGGTAGCCATCGAACGGTCCCTGCACGTCGGTCGCCATGGAGAAATGATAAACGATGGACGGCTCGTCCGTTGACTCACGGCATTGCGATCGATACGATTTACGTAAGTCGATGGACACGGTCACGCTTTCGAGCAAGTACCAGGGCGTCATCTTTCTCGTCCCCGAGCGCTCGATCCGGGCGTTCAGGGGTGTGGCCGAGGGGCCGACCGGTCGCGGGCTTCGAGAGAAGAAGGACCGCCTCTGATCCTCGTCGATTCCAGCGGCTGGATCGAGTATCGGGCCGACCGGATACTCGCGGATCGGTTCGCGCCCTATCTCGAGGGTCGCGAGCCGCTGCTCGTGTCGGCGCTCGAGATCTACGAGGTATATACAAGATCATCCGGCGGGACCTCTCGGAGGAGCGCGCCGTCGAGGCGGTCTCCGCCCTCCGTCGGGCGACGATCGCGGCGGTCGACGAGTCGCTGGCGCTGCAGGCGGCGGATCTCTCCCTCGCGCTGGGCCTCGCGATGGCCGATTCCCTCGTCTACGCGACGGCGCGACGGCATGCGGCGAAGCTCGTGACCGCGGATGCCGACTTCGAGGGGTTGCCGGACACGATCGTGATCCGGTAGTTCGCGCCGGCGCGAGGCCGGCGGGGAAGGCCGGAACGCGGGTGCGAGGACCGATGCCCGAGCTGCCTGACGTCGTCGTCTACATCGAGGCCCTCGAGAAGCGGATCGGCGACGCGCGGCTCGAGCGGGTGCGCCTCCTGAGCCCGTTCGTCCTCCGATCGGTCGATCCACCGCTCGCGGCCGCAGCCGGCCGGCGCGTGAAGGCGCTCCGCCGCTCCGGCAAGCGGATCGTCATCGAGCTGGAGGGCAGCCTGTTCCTGGTCGTCCACCTCATGATCGCCGGCCGGCTCCACTGGCGGAGCGCGGGAGCGAGGTCTCCGAGGAAGCTCGGGCTCGTGGCCTTCGACTTCTCGACCGGCACCCTCCTGATGACCGAGGCGGGCTCGACGCGGCGGGCGTCCGTTCACCTCGTGCGGGGCGAGGCGGCGCTCCGCGAGCACGACCCGGGCGGGCTCGAGGTGGTCGACGCGGACCTCGAGGCGTTCCGGACTGCCCTCACGCGGGAGAATCACACGCTCAAGCGCGCGCTCACCGATCCCCGGATCCTGAGCGGCATCGGCAACGCCTACGGGGACGAGATCCTTCACCGGGCTCGGCTCTCGCCCGTCAGGCTGAGCCGGCAGCTCACCCGGGAGGAGATACCACGCCTCTTCGAGGCCACGCGCGCGACCCTCCTCGACTGGATCGAGCGCCTGCGGCGGGAGGCCGGGGCGGAGTTTCCGGAGGGCGTCACGGCCTTCCGTGACGGCATGGCGGTCCACGGCCGGTACGGGAAGCCGTGTCCCGATTGCGGCTCACCCGTCCAGCGGATCGTGTACGCGGAGAACGAGACGAACTACTGCGCCCGCTGCCAGACGGGCGGGAAGCTCCTGGCCGACCGCGCCCTCTCGCGGCTGCTCCGGGGCGACTGGCCGCCCACGCTCGAGGAGCTGGAGGAGCGCCGGCGGGCGCTCGGACCCCGCTCGGAGCGCCCGGATCGGAAGGGCTACGAGGACGACTGAGCCCGCAGCTTCTCGTACAGGGCCTGCACCTGCTGGTGGAACGGCGCGCCGCCGCGCGCGGTCATTGGCGTCTCCTCCGCGAGGCCCGTGTGCAGCTCGACGAGCAGGGGTCCCTCGTCGGTCAGGAGGGCGGGCAGGCGGCGGCGGAAGTCGTCGAGGTCCCGGATGACGCTGGCGTGCCGGTAGCCGGCCCCGTTCGCCATCAGCACGAAGTCCACGGCGAGGCCGCCCGGGATCTCCTGCGAGCCCGAGGTGTGGTAGACGCCGTTCTTGAAGACGAGGTGCGTCAGGTTGCGGGGCGCCGCGCCGCCGATCGTGGCGAGGGAGCCGAGCTGCATGAGCAGCGAGCCGTCGCCGTCGAAGACGATCACGCGCCGTTCAGGCCGCGCGAGCGCCAACCCCAGCCCGAGCGAGGACGCGCCGCCCATGAACCCGACGCAGGTGACGGAGAGATCGTCCGGCGCGATCTTCCGCCAGGCGGGCGCGGTGGTCATCGTCGGGACGCAGATCGCGTCGCCCCGCGCCGCGGCGACCGCGCGGAGCACCTCCTCGGGCTTCATCGGCATCTCAGATGGTCTCCAGGCCCACGAGCACCGCCGCCGGGCCGCGCCGCTCGCGGCTCAACCGGTAGTACGCGGGGATCAGGTGGACGTCGTCGGGGCCCTCGAGTCTGGCGTGGGGGACGCCGAAGACGTCGAGGAGCGGCTCGCAGTAGCGGACCATCGAGTGGCGGGACTCGCGCGGGTCCCGGTCCTTCTCGCGGCTCAGCAGGCCGATCATGTAGAAGATCGGCACGCGGCCGTCGAGCGCCACCCCGCGCAGCGTGTTCACCGAGGCGTAGAGGCCCGCGTGCTGGATCATGAGCACGCACGGCTCGCCGCCCGCGTAGAGGCCGGCGGCGATCGCGTTCGCCTCGTCCTCCGTGGCGCAGGTGAGGACGCGGATCGCCCGCTCCTTGTCGAGGGCGGCCAGCACGCTCTTCTGGTGTGTGTCCGGCACGCTCAGGATCCAGCCCAGGTGGTCGTGCCGGGAGGCGGCCCAGCCCTCGGCGGCGCGCGCGGCGCGCGCCTCGCGGAAGGTGTCCTTGAGGGTGTCGATGATCAGCGACGCGGGAATCGATTCGGCCACGGGTTCCTCCTTCCCGGGTTCAGGCGGGGGCGGTGACGAGGCGGGGGAGCAGCTCCCCGATCGGGCCACGAAGCACCGCATCGGCCAGATCGTCCATCTGAGTCGGCGCGGCGTTCACGATCACCACCCGCGCCCCCGCCTCCTTCGCGACCGGCACGACCCCGGCGATCGGAAAGACGGAGAGCGTCGAGCCGACCGCGAGGAGGAGGTCGCACCGCCTAGCGGCCCGCTCGGCGCGGGCGAGGTCGGCCTGCACCAGGCTCTGACCGAACGAGATCGTCGCCGACTTGAGGATGCCGCCGCAGCTCCTGCAGGGCGGGTCCTCCTCGCCGGCGCGCACGCGGTCGAGGACCCGCTCCATGGGCGTCCGGTCCCCGCACGCCATGCAGTTCGCTTCGCGCATCGTGCCGTGGATCTCGATCACGCGCTCGGCCGACGAGCCGGCCATCTGGTGGAGGCCGTCGACGTTCTGGGTGATCAGGGTGTCGAGCTTCCCCCGGCGCTCCAGGGTGGCGAGGGCCAGGTGGCCGTCGTTCGGCTTCGCCCGCCAGGCCGGCGAGTCGAGCCGGCTCCGCCAGGCGAGCTTCCGGACCTCCGGGTCCGCCATGTAGTGCTGGAGCGTCGCCAGCTTCTCCGCCTCGGGGTTCCGCGTCCACACGCCCTGGGGACCGCGAAAGTCCGGGATCCCGGATTCGGTGGAAATGCCGGCGCCCGTGAGCGCCACCACCCGCTCGGCCGCGTCGATCCACGCTCGGACCCGCTCGATCATGCCGGTTCAGTACTGTAACGGAGATGGCCCCGCGCATAAACTCCTCTCGACGACGGGGCCGGAGCCCCGATTCGTCCATCATCGTCGCAGCGCGGGAGGAGCTGCTCGAGATCGTGAAGTGAGGCGGCCCGATCGCGCGCGGCGCTAGTAGGCGCCGCCGAGCTTTCTGTGGTCCCAGGTGACGATGCGCGTCGGCTGGAAGCGCAGGCCGACCCGCTTGGGGGCCTGCCGGGCGACGTGCGCGCGGACCTCGGGTGACGTCTCGGTGGCCCCCGGGATGCGGAGGTAGCGGACCGCGAGCGCCACGCCGATCGCCGTGATCGCGTCGAGGTCACGGACGATCTCCACGTCGCATTCCAGCATCGCCCCGCGAAGCTCCTCGTACCGCTCCCCCGCCTCGACCTGAAGCGTCGCCTGGGGCAGGCGCTCGAGGTTCCGCACCTTCTGCGAGGCGCCGTAGGTCCAGGACCTGATCTCGGCGCCCTCGACGACGTACCAGAGCGGCATCAGGTGCGGGCGGCCGCTGGGCCCGATCGTCGCGCAGGTGACGACCCGCTGCTCGGCGAGGAAGCGGTGCAGCTCCGCTTCGCTCATCGTGATCTCGGCGCGGCGCGACGCCACCATCAGGCCAGCGGCGGGAGCTTCCGCGCCCAGGGCCGGGCCGCCTCGAACGCCGCGGACGCGCGGAGCACCGTGACGTCGTCGAAGCGGCGGCCCACGATCTGCAGCCCGATCGGCAGGCCGTCCTGGGTGAAGCCGCACGGCACCGAGGCGGCGGGCTGGCCGGTCATGTTGAACGGGAAGGTGAAAACGCTCGCCGCCTCGCGCGTCACCGGCGTGCCGCCGATCTCGTCCGGGAAGGGGCGGCCCACCCCGAACGCCGGGCACGCGACGGTCGGCGTCAGGAGGAGGTCGTACTTCTCGAAGAACGCACGGGCGTGCTGCCACCAGGCGAGCCGGTCGAACCACGCCTGCACGTACTTCGCCGGCGGGTAGCGGAGCGCTTCCTCGATGATCGGCAGGAGCCCGGGATCGATCTCGGCCCGCCGGTCGAGGTACGGGGCCAGGCGCGTGGCGATGCCGCCGAAGAAGATCGTCCTCCAGCACTCCCACGGCGACGGCCAGCCCGGATTCACGTGCTCCAGGCGGCAGCCGAAGTCGCGGAAGACGCGCGTGGCCTTCGCGGTCGCCTCCCGGACCTCGGGGTCCACGGCTGGGGCGTAGCCGAGGGTGTCGCTGTAGGCGACGCGGAGGCCCTCGAGGCGCCCCCGGAGGGTCTTCACGTAGTCGACGCGCGCGGCGGGCAGCGAGTACGGGTCGCGCTCGTCGGGGCCGGCGCAGACGTTCAGCATGAGCGCGGCGTCCCGCACGGTGCGGGGCATCGTGCAGATGTGCGAGAGTCTCCAGGCGCCGCTCGCGTGGTAGGTGGGGATGCGGCCGTACGAGGGCTTGAGGCCGAAGGTGCCCGTGAACGACGACGGCTTCCGGATCGACCCGCCGCCGTCGGTGCCGATCGCGAGCGGTGCCAGGCCCGCGGCGACGGCGGCGCCGGCCCCGCCGGACGATCCACCCGGCGTGCGGTCGAGGTTCCACGGGTTCCGCGTGAGCCCGAAGAGGAGGTTGTCGGTGATGCCGATCCAGCCGAAGGCCGGCGTGTTGGTCTTGCCGAGCATGATGCCGCCGGCCGCCTTCAGGCGCTCGACCATCGGGGCGTCTTCGGTCGGCACGTTGTCCTTGTAGAGGGGCGTGCCGAACGTCGTCCGGACGCCCCGGGTGATGACGAGGTCCTTCACCGAGAACGGCACCCCGTGGAGGGGCCCGAGCCTGGCGCCGCGCTTGCCGAGGGCGCGCTCGGCGGCCCTGGCCGCCTTCCGGGCGCCCTCGGCGTCGACGGTCACGTAGGCGTTCAGGCGCCCGAGCTTCTCGATGCGCTCGAGGACGGCGTCGACCACCTCGACGGGCGAGACCTTTCGCTTCCTGATGGCGGGCGCCAGCTCGGAAGCCTCCATCCAGCACAGCTCTTCGTCGGCCATCGCTCCTTCTCCAGGTGCGAGGGTTCGCAGCGGCCTGCCCAGGCTAGCAGAATCGGCAGGATCTTGACATGTACGAACCGAAGCCCTAGCTTGTCCGTACGGAGATCGGGGATGATCAAGAAGCTGACGAAGACCGGCAACAGCCTGGCGCTCGTGCTCGACAAGCGCCTCCTGGACATGGCCGGGATCGATGCCAGGACGCCCCTGGAGGTGTCGACCGATGGTCAGGTCATCGTCATCTCTCCGGTGCGCGCCAAGCGTCGTGTGGCGCGGCTCAAGACGGTCGTCGCCGAGGCGCACCGTCAGTATGGCGGTGTATTCAGGCGGCTCGCCGCCGAGTGAAGGTCGGCTTCCTTGAAGTCGACGAGGTCCTCTCCCTCCATGCGGATCAGATCGAACGGTATGGGGGCGGAGCGGGCATCCGGGACATCGGTCTTCTCCGATCGGCGCTCTCCGCGCCTTCGGCGACATTCGAGGCGGCGTTCCTGCACGGCAGCATCAGCGAGATGGCGGCCGCTTACCTGTTCCACATCGTCAAGAACCATCCGTTCGTCGACGGCAACAAGCGAACGGCCCTCATGGCGATGCTCGCGTTTCTCGGGCTGAATGGACGGCGTCTCTCAGCCGATCAGGACGAGCTTGCGGAGCTCGTGGTCGGTGTCGCGGAAGGCAGGATCAGCAGGGCCGAGGTCGCCGTTTTCGTCGAGCACCACGCCCGCCGGCGCTAGGGAGTCGCTCGGCCCGCCTCCGGCTCGCTCAGGAGCGGGACCTTGGCCTTCGCGTAGGTGTGCTTCTCCGTGAGCAGCCCGTGCTCGAAGTGGAGGATGTCGAGCCCGCGCCAGCCGGCGGGCCCGCGCCTCGTCTCGAGCGTGCAGCGCCAGCGGATCAGCGCCTTGCCGGAGGAGGCGTCCACGAATAGGTCCTCCGTGTGGAAGCGGACCTTGCCGAAGTCGCCGCGGAACTGGGGCACGAAGGCCTCGCGGATGGCGGCCTTTCCGCGACTGCGCGTCCCGTTGAATTCGTCATAGATCGCGTCCTCGGCCATGAACGCCATGACGCCGTCGAGATCGTCGCGGTTGAACGCGTCGGTGAAGCGGATCACCAGATCCTCGAGCGTCGCGCGCGCGCCAGCGGGGTCGGTCATCGTCGGTTCCTCCTCTCACGAAACACGCAGGGCGTCGTCGAGCGCCTGGAGCGTCTGCGCGATGTCCTCGTCGGAGTGAGCCAGCGAGAGGTACATCTTGCCCCCGGGGGTGACGAAGATCCCGCGCCGGATCAGCTCGAGGCCGAGGCGTGTCGCGCGCGTGCCGTCGGCAGCGCGGAGGTCGCGCTCGCTCGCGACGGGCCGCGCGGGATCGAGGAAGACGGGCTGGGCGATCGGTCCCTCGCCGAGCGCCTGGAGCGGGATGCCCTGGCGCCGGGCGGCGGCGGTGATGCCGTCCCGGAGGCTCGTGCCGAGCTGGGCGAGGCGCGCGTACACTCCGGGCTTGCGGAGCTCGCCGAGGGCGGCCAGGCCGGCGGCGCAGGCCAGCGGGTTGCCGGAGAGCGTGCCGGACAGGAGCGCCCAGTCGAGCGTGCCCTTGCGCGCGGGGTTCGCCGTCTCCATGAGATCGGCACGTCCCGCGATGGCGGCGAGGGAGAAGCCGCACGTGAGGGCCTTGCCGTAGGTCGCGAGGTCCGGGGTCACGCCGTAGAACTCCTGGGCGCCGCCCCACGCGAGCCTGAACCCGGTCACCACCTCGTCGAAGATCAGCACGATCCCGTGGCGCCTGCTGAGGTCGCGGAGGCCCTGGAGGAACCCGGACCGGGGCGGGATCGCCCGCTGAAGCGGCTCGACGATGATGGCGGCGATCTCGCGGCCGTGGAGCGCCACGATCTCCTCCGTGGTGGCCAGATCGTTGAACGGCGCCACGAGGACGCTCTCCACGGCGCCCTTCGGGATCCCGCCGATGTCCGGCCGGGCCGCGGGGTAGGGCGCCTCGCTCCCGGCCCAGTTACCGACCATCGCATAGTCGTGGATCCCGTGCCAGCCGCCCTCGAACTTGAGCACCTTCTCGCGCCCGGTGAAGACCCGCGCGACGCGGATGGCGAGCATCGTCGCCTCCGTCCCGGTGGAGACGAACCGAATCATCTCGGCGCAGGGGACGGCCTCGCAGATCAGCTCGGCGAGGCGGACCATCGGCTCGCTGAGCCACTGGAACGTGCTGCCCTTTTCGACCTGCGCCTGGACGGCGGCCACGAGGGCCGGATGGGCGTGACCGAGAAGCACGGGGCCCGAGCCCAGGACGTAATCGATGTACGCCCGCCCGGCCGTATCCCAGAGCCGGCTCCCCTCGCCCCGGTCGACGACGAAGGCGAGATCCGGCGGGAGCGACCACATCCAGCTCGAGCCGCCGGGCAGGTACCGCGCGGCGCTGGCCAGGAGATCGGCGCCGCTCGTGGACCGGGCCGCGGGCCTCACGCGGGCACTCCCGCGCGCCGCCGCCGGCGGAGCGCCTCCGTCGCCGCGCGGTCGAGCCTGGGCGGGTCGCCCATGACGATCACCCCGTAATCGCGCTCCACCTCGGCGGCGGTGTAGTACCCGCGGCGAACGTCGCGCGCGGTCAGCTCGGGGTCCCGTCGCAGGGGGTCGCCGTAGCCGCCGCCGCCCGGCGTCCTCACCTGGATTTCATCGTCTGCCACGAGCCGGAGGTCCTCGTCCTTGCTCCAGTGCGGCGAGTGGTACTCGACGCCCCCGCGCGTGACGACGACCTCGTTCCTCGCGCCGTCGGCGCCGCGCAGGAGGCCGGGCGGGCCGAAGCGCCCGTGGTCCATCAGGAAGGAGAGGAGCGCCTCGCCCCGGCGCATGCGGACACGGTAGTCGACGCCGAAGCCGCCCCGCGCGGCGCCCGCGCCGCCCGAGCCCTCGCGGATCGCGTAGCGCTCGAAGAGGAGCGGATAGCGCTGCTCGAGCACCTCGACGGGCTGGGTCTTCGAGATCCCGATCGTCGAGCACCCGTTGGTGAGGCCGTCCCCCTCGAAGCTCCCGCCGTATCCGCCACCGCTGAAGAAGTACATGATGTAGTGCCGCTCCTTCCCGGGATCGTAGCCGCCGATCGTGAGGTTCCCGCTCGTCCCGGCGGGCGCCGCGAAGAGGCGGTCGGGGATCGCGCGCGCGAGCGCGGCGAAGACCGACTCCGCGATGCGCGAGCTGACCTCCGCGGCGCACCCGGAGACGGGCCGCGGGTAGCGCGCGTAGAGGAAGGTCCCCTCCGGCTCGATGATGCGCAGGGGCTCGAAGCAGCCCGCGTTGATGGGCACGTCCGGGAAGATGTGCTTGATCGCGAGGTAGACGGCCGCCTTCGTGGTCGCGATCACGCTGTTGAGCGGCCCGCGGCAGGGCGGGCTCGACTCCGAGAAGTCGAACGTGAGGTCGGTCTTCTCCTTCCGGACGGTCAGGCGGATCGCGAGGGGCTCGGGATCGATCCCGTCCGAGTCGACGAAGGCCTCGGAGCGATAGACGCCGTCCGGGATCTTGGCGATGTGCGCGCGCATCATCTGCTCCGAGCGCGCGCGCAGCTCGGCGATGCACGCGCTGACCGTCGGCGCGCCGTGGCGGTCGAGCAGTGCCCCGAGCCGGCGTTCGCCCACCGCGAGAGCGGCGACCTGAGCCTTGATGTCGCCGATCCGCTCCTCCGGCACGCGGATGTTGGAGAGGATGATGGCCAGGATGTCCTCCTGCATCGCGCCCTCGCGGAAGAGCTTGACCGGCGGCAGCCTGAGCCCCTCCTGCTGGACCTCCGTCGCGCGCGCCGAGAAGCCGCCGGGCACCGAGCCCCCCGTGTCCGGCCAGTGGCCCGTGTTCGACAGGAAGGCCCAGAGGTGACCGCGGTAGAAGAAGGGCTTGACCATTTTCACGTCCATGAGGTGGGTGCCGCCGAAGTAGGGATCGTTGACGATGAAGATGTCGCCCGCGTGGAAATCGCGGGTGTGGCGGATGACGGCCTGGGTCGTGAACTGCATGACGCCGACGAAGATCGGGAGCCCCAGCTCGCCCTGGGCGATCACCTCGCCGGTCTCGCGGTGGTAGATCCCGTCCGAGCGGTCGAAGGCCTCGGAGATCACCGGCGAGAAGGCCGCGCGCTGGAACGTGAGGTCCATCTCGCTCGCCACCTGCGGGAGCCCGTGCTGGCCGACCACGAGCGTGACCGGATCGATCCGGTCCA
>JACQWC010000144.1 GCA_016209635.1 Candidatus Rokuibacteriota bacterium
GAGCGCGCTCGACGACATCTCCCTCGATCCGCATGATGCTCCAGCGCCTGGCCGCCGCTCCCAGGTCCCCGTGGAGCCGAATGGCGGCGGCTCCGGAGAGGGTGCCCGCGGCCTGTCGTCGGATGAGGATTCGGTCACATTCGACCAGCGTGAGATCGGAGGCCAGTACGATTTCGGCGCGGGAGAGCGTGTGCCGGACGAGGTCGGCCCTCGCCTCGCCGAGCAGCCAGCCGAGGACCGCGCTGGACTCCGCGTAGAGGTTCAGCGCTCGCCCCGCTCCTCGTCGATGAGTCGCTGGAGCTCTCCGGGCTTGAGAAGCCTCGGCATGCGCCGGTAGACCTTGGGATCATTGGGGAGGCCGAGGGTGACGAGCCCTCGACGCGCCAGGTCCGCAAGGCCCTCTCGACCAGTCGCGGCCGCTCCCCGGCGAGGCGGCACCAGCTCGGCGACGACCTCGCCGCGGTCGGTGACTTGAATCTCGTGCCCCGCGCGCACCTGGCGCACGTAGTGGCTCAACCGGTTCTTCAGCTGCCGCAGCCCGACCTTTGGCATGTGGCTAATGTAGCCTCATGAGGCCACATCGTCAACGTGTGCCCGAACGCAAACCTTCGGCCGCGGCTCCAGGGCGAGGGTTGTCCCATGAGCTGGGCCCACGTCTGTCCCTCGGCGCGGGCAAAGGAGCTGTCGATCATCATCGGGATCCTCGCCTATCACGGCCGGCAGGAGCGCGGCGTTGCCCACATGCGCCGCGCTGTTCAGGACTTCGTCCGCCAGCACTTGGAAACGTTTCTCGCGGAGGCGGCCCGCGCGGCAGGCGGCGCACACCTCCCCGCGTTTGTCGAGCACGAGTTCCGGGACTTCCTGACGTGCGGGGTCCTGGCCCACGGTTTCGCACGCGTGCGGTGCGACACGTGCGCCTTCGAGCGACTGGTGCCGTTCTCGTGCAAGGGGTGCGGCTTCTGTCCGAGCTGCGGCGGCCGGCGGATGACGGAACGGGCCACGCACTTGGTAACGGAGGTGCTGCCGCGGGTGCCCTTGCGCCAATGGGTGCCACGTACCTGTGCGGCCTCCCGTGGCCCAAGACCGACTGCGACTGCTGGCCGACGGGCGTATGCTGGTGCAACTCAAGCGGGCGTGGGCCGACGGCACGAGTCATCGGACCCCGCCCAGCCGCCTTCCACCTCCGCTTCAAACCTCTTCGCCGACACGCTCGCCTTAGCGCCCGGCCGTCGGTTTGCCCGCCTGTCGGCCTTGACACGCGGGGCGACGCGGTGCTACGGGTTCGACGGTGTGCGCGGGGTTGGGCGCGGGCCGGCGGGACGCCAGACGGCACTTCATGCGACTTGAGAGGCGGTACGCTCGGTTCCGCGCCGTCGCGGCGCGCACCCGATGCTCAGACCGCCTGAGAAGGGGCTTTATGTCGCCCAGCCTCACTCTGACGGAGCGAGCGGGCTAGGCTGGTCCCCGGGGTGGTTCCGCCCGTGCCGGACTCGTCATCGCGGTCCGACATCGAGGAGTGACCTGGATGGTCTGGGAAACGTGGGCGGCGCTCGGGGGGCAGGCGTGGCTCACCGCCGGCGTGGTGGTCATGGTCCTGCTCGTCCTGACGCTCACGGAACAGGCGACCGATCTGGTGCTGGTCGGCGCGACCACGCTCCTCCTGCTCGCGGGCGTGCTGGTACCCCGGGAGGCGTTCGGCGGCCTGGCCAACGAGGGCATCATGACGATCGCGGTGCTCTACGTGGTCGTCGCGGGGCTGGACGCGACCGGGGCGACCGTGCTGATCGCCCAGAAGTTCCTGAGCCGGCCCCGGACCATTACCGGCGCGCTCGGCCGGATGATGTTTCCCGTCACCTTCATCAGCGCGTTCATGAACAACACGCCCGTGGTGGCGATGTTCCTGCCGGTCGTGAACGACTGGGCCAAGAAGAGCGGCATCCCGGCCTCAAAGCTCATGATCCCCTTGAGCTACGCCGCGGTGCTCAGCGGCACCGTCACGATCATCTCGACGTCCAGTAACCTCGTGGTCGACGGCCTGCTCCGCCAGGCCCGGGGCCACGGCATGCACATCTTCGAGCTGTTCTGGATCAGCGTGCCCATCACGATCGTCGGCGTCCTGTTCGTGGTGCTGACCCATCGCTGGCTCCTGCCGGCGCGGCAGTCCGTGGCGGCGCCGTTCGGCGATCCGCGCGAGTACACGATGGAGATGCTGGTCGACCCGGACGGGCCCCTCGTCAATCGGACGATCGAGCAGGCCGGCCTCCGCCAGCTCCCCAACGCGTTCCTGGCCGAGATCGACCGCGACGGGGAGGTCCTGGCCGCCGTGCCGCCCCAGGAGAAGCTCCGCCCCAACGACCGGCTGATCTTCGTGGGCGTCCCCGACGCGATGGTGGATCTCTACCGGGTCCGCGGGCTGGCGCCGGCGACGGACCAGGTTTTCAAGCTCGACGCCCCCCGGACGCGCCGCGCGTTGATCGAGGCGGTGGTGGCCGACGGGAGCCCGCTGGTGGGCCAGTCCGTCCGGGAGGCGCGCTTCCGCAGCGTCTACAACGCCGCGGTGATCGCCGTGGCCCGTCGCGGCGAGCGCGTCCGGCGCAAGATCGGCGACATCGTCCTCCGCGGCGGGGACACGCTGCTGCTGGAGGCGCCCACGGCCTTCGTCCAGCAGCACCGCAACTCGAACCATTTCTACCTGGTCAGCCGGCTGGAAGACTCCACGCCGGTGCAGCACAACCGGGCGACCGCGGCCATCGCCATTCTGATCGGCATGATCGTGGTCGCCAGCCTCGAGTGGCTGTCCATGCTCAAGGCCAACATGCTGGCCGCTGGGTTGATGATCGCCACCCGCTGCTGCACGACGGCGGCCGCGCGGCGCAGCGTCGAGTGGAAGATCATCCTCTCCCTCGCCGCCGCCTTCGCCCTGGGGACCGCGATGGAGAAGACCGGACTGGCCAAGGCGATCGCCCAGACCCTCACGTCCGCCGCGGGGAGCAGCCCCCTGCTCAGCCTGATCGCGGTGTACGCCGGGACGCTCTTACTGACCGAGATGGTCTCGCACGGCGCGGCCGTCTCGCTGATCTTCCCCATCGCGCTGCAGACGGCCGCCAACCTGGGGCTCGGCTACATGCCGTTCGTCGCGGCCGTCACCGTGGCCGGCTCGCTGGGGTTCGCGACGCCGCTCGGCTACCAAACCCACATGATGGTCTACGGCCCCGGGGGCTATCGCTTCGCCGATTTTCTCCGCATCGGTATCCCGATGGATCTGCTCTGCGCCGTGATCGCGGTCACGATGATCCCGATCGTCATCCCGTTCCGGCCGGCTTGACGGGCGGCCGGCAGGATCGGTCAGAACGACCGGATGAGGCGCTCGACCCACTCGTCGTGGGACTGGAACGGGTCCTTGCAGAGGATCGTCTCGCGCTCGGGATCGTTGAGCTTCAGGTAGACCCAGTCGACGCGATAATCCTCGCCCTTGAGGCTGGCCTGGCGCGCGCCTTCGACATCGACGTCCTTACCCGTCCCCGCTGCGGGCATCACATACGCCTGCTGGCGACGATCGAGGATCCTCACGTCGTGAAACACCTCCTCCCCCATCTCGGGCTGCCGAGCGAGCGGGTGCGGGCGGACCCCGCCCAGCCGCCTCCCACCTCCACTTCAAACCTCTTCGCCGACACGCTCGCCTTAGCGCCCGGCCGTCGGTTTGCCCGCCTGTCGGCCTTGACACGCGGGGCGACGCGGTGCTACGTGTTCGACGGTGTGCGCTGGGTTGGGCGCGGGCCGGCGGGGCGCCAGATGGCCCTTCATGTGACTTGAGAGGCGGCGGTGCGCTCCGTTCCGCGCCGCCCCGGCGCGCGCCCGATGCTCAGACCGCTTGAGAAGGGGCTTTACGTTGCCTAGCCTCGAGTTCCTCCGCCTTCTGCTCGTGCGCGCCGGGCTGGCGCTCGGGCTCGCGCTGGCCGTCATCCCGGCTCCCGGCCTCGCACCTGCCCATGCGGCGGATAAGCTCCCTCGCATCGGCTTCCTCTGGCCCGGCCCCGCCGACCTCTACGACGCGTTCCGCCAGGGACTTGGGGAGCTCGGTTACGTCGAAGGGCGCACGGTCCTCATCGAGGCACGCGTAACAGGGGGTAGTGTGAGCCGGCTCGCCGAACAGGCCCGGGACCTCGCACGCCTCAAGGTCGACGTCTTGGTGGTGGGCAGCACCCAGGCGATCCACGCCGCCCGGCAGGCAACCGCTACAATCCCGATCGTCATGGCGCTCAGCGGCGATGCCGTGAGCAGCGGTCTGGTGGCGAGTCTGGCCCGCCCCGGCGGCAATGTCACGGGGCTCACGATCATCTCCGCGGACCTGGCCGGGAAGCGTCTGGAGCTCCTCCGGGAGGTCGTCCCCAGCGTCACCCGCCTCGCCATCTTCTGGAACCCCACCAACCTGAGCCACGAGCCGGTACTCCGGGAGCTGGAGGCAGTGGCCCAGCGCCTCGGCCTGGCCGTGCAACGCATCGAGCTCAATCGCGCGGAGGACATCGAGCGCGCTTTCGAGAAGGCCGCCGCCGGGCGCGCGGGTGCGTTGCTCGTCCTCGGCGATTTCGTGACGCTCACCAGCCGGGTCCGGATCGCGGAGCTGGCCGCCAAGCACCGGCTCGCGGCCATGTACGAGGTGCGCGAGTTTGTCGAGGCGGGAGGCTTGATGGCCTATGGCGTGAACCTGGCGCAGCTCTTCAAGCGCGCGGCCGTGTTCACCGACAAGATCCTCAAGGGCGCGCGGCCAGCGGAGCTCCCGGTGGAACAGCCCACTCGCTTCGAGCTGATCGTCAACGTCAAGGCGGCCCGGGCCGTGGGCCTCACCTTCACACCCGACATCCTGCTGCGGGCGGACCAGGTCATCGAGTGAGCAGCGTGATTCAACAATAGCCGTTGCGGCCTGAGTCAAGATCTCCTGCCATAGAGGGGGGCACCGACGGCGCCGTTACAGGGGGCGCCGCGGGAACTTCGGCCCTTGACAGGTGGGGAAACGCCCCGTCCACCCGCTGGGCTTCGTCGTCCTTCGCGAGATCTCGCACGACTTCCATACAGCGAGGCCGGTCCCACCGATCTTCACCGGCTGGCCGCGCGGATGCGCGGCCACATAAACGTGCCCGTCGTCGAGGCCGACATCCCTTACGAGCAGATCAAGGCGCTGACCGAGGTCAACCCGACTTTCGCCGCCACGGATGTCGCGAGCGGTGATCGGCGCCAACGACGTCGTCGACCTCTGGCGCGGTCGCCATGCGACTCCTTCCGCTGATCGCACTCGAGATGCACGACGGCCTGCACCCGCCGGAAGCGCCCGGCCCCTCTGTCGCCGCGCGATCATGGTTCACCGTGATGAGGGGCAAGGTGATACCTCGCTGCAGCTGCCGGACCGCTCCCGCCGTTCGATTGTTCCTGGCGTCCTGTGTGCCCGCACCGCAACGATCCGTAGACGTCCGCCTAGAGGAGAAATCTCAGGGTCGACGAGACGTACATCAACGGGGCGGTCGGAGTCGTTGCCGTGGTTGAAGACCACGGCGTGCTCGCGCCGCACGCCCGGGGGCGGAGCCCGCATCGTCCCCGGGCCGGCCATGCAGACGCTCGCTTGGCCGCGGGACGCCTCTCGTGCGAGACTGCCGGGGATGAGATTCGACCCGGCCTGGCGAAGGCTCGCGGCCGGCCCCATGGTGGGCCTCCTGGCGCTGGTGGGGGTGTGGGCGACGGCGGCGGCCGACGATCGCCCACCGGGGTTGGTGGTCCCCTACTGGGTGACGCTCACAAGTACGGATGGCCTCGAGGTCCCCGCTCTCGTGTGGCAGCCGGTCGTGGCCAACGGCGTCGGCCTCGTGTTCCTCCACGAAGCGTTCGGCTCCTCGCAGTTGCACCAGCTCGACACCCCGAACGCCGGTACGCGCTTCCAGAAGCTGACGGAGCAAGGGTACTGGGTGATCGCCCCGGACTACCGCGGCAGCTCGACCCACACCCGGGACCTCTACGTGGCCTTCGACGTGGGGGGCCTCGAGGTCGACGACGCGGCGGCGGCCATCGGGTGGCTCACGGCGCAGGGGCTCTCCCGGACCGTCGTGTGGGGCGTGTCTCACGGCGCCAACGTCGCGGGCGGGATCGCCTTCCGCTATCCCACGATCGCCGACGGCTTCGCGGTCATCGCGTGCGGCTGCGACTGGAAGGCCCTGTACCCAGCGGCCGACCCCGGACTGAAGTGGATGATCCGCGAATCCATGGGCGGCCTCCCGGAGGAGGTGCCCCGGGAGTACGAGGTCCGGTCGCTCCGGTACAACGCCGACGCCGTCCGGCAACCGATCCTGATCCTGCACGCCACCGACGACAAGCTCGTGTCGGTGACGCTCGCGGATGCGCTCAACGCGGCCCTCGTCGACGCCGGCAAGCGCGTCCACTACCGCACGTTCACGGGAGGCCACTCGTTCTTCTGGACCGGCGAGGCACCGTGGGAGACCTTCCTCGCCTGGCTCCGCCGCGTCGCCGGAATTCCCTAGCCCGCGAACAGAAGGCCCCCTCCTCCCCCGACGACATCTCCCTCGATCCGCATGATGCTCCAGCGCCTGGCCGCCGCTCCCAGGTCCCCGTGGAGCCGAATGGCGGCGGCTCCGGAGAGGGTGCCCGCGGCCTGTCGTCGGATGAGGATTCGGTCCCATTCGACCAGCGTGAGATCGGAGGCCAGTACGATTTCGGCGCGGGAGAGCGTGTGCCGGACGAGGTCGGCCCTCGCCTCGCCGAGCAGCCAGCCGAGGACCGCGCTGGACTCCGCGTAGAGGTTCAGCGCGGTCCTCGGC
>JACQWC010000147.1 GCA_016209635.1 Candidatus Rokuibacteriota bacterium
CCTCGCCACTCTCTTCCGGCGCCGGGTGGCCCTCGGCCTCAAGCGCGGCGCCGTCCCGATCGGCGGCATGGCGACGGCGCTGCCGAATCCCGCCCCCGTGGTCAACCGCGTCGCGGCGGAGGCGATCCGCAAGGACAAGGAGTGGGAGGCGCGGCAGGGATTCATCCGCGCCTGGGTCGCCCACATCTTCCACATGAAGACGGCGGCCGATCCCTTCAGGCAGCTCATCGCCTCGGGATGGAAGCCGACGCCCGAGATGGCGAATCCCGACACCTACCCGGTGCGGATCGAGGTTCCGGAGGGTCCGATCACCGTCGAGGGCACGCGCCGGAACGCGCGGATGCTCGTCGAGTACGTCGAGGGCTGGCTCAACGGGCGCGGCGCCAAAGGGATCGACAGCCTCGCCGGCAAGCCGGGCGTCCACCCGGCGCTCATGGAGGACCTCGCGACCGGGCGCATGTCGGTGGCCCAGATCGCCCAGCGCATCCGCCACCGCGCGCGGACGACGGAAGGTCCTGGCGCCGTCCACGACGTCGCCCTCGTCAAGCGGCTCGTCCACGAGGAGGTCGAAGACATCCTGAGGCTCGCGCGGGCGACCGTCCACGCCCACGACGCGGCCGGCGACGCGGCCTACGCCGAGGCCGAGGTCCGCTATCGCAAGGCGGTGAAGATCGCCATGCGGTGGATCAAGAACTACACGGACCTCGACTTCCGGAGCCTCGGCTCCTACACGCGCGCCGAGCTCGACACGATCGCCGCGGCGCCCGACGCCTTCTAGCTCAGCCCGAGCGGCCCTCCCCTGTCGCCAGGGGCGCGACCCCGAGCCGGCGACGCGCCCGGAGGGCCCTGACGCACGCCACGCCGACCATCGCCGCCGAGAGGAGCAGCACCACCGCGCTCACCGGGCGCGTCACGAAGACGCGCGGGTCGTTCGCGTGCGACACCATGGAGGTCAGGAAGTACTGCTCGGCCATCGGGCCGAGGATGACGCCCATCACGAGCGGCGGGATCGGCAGCCCGTACCGGCGCATGAAGAACCCGAGGAAGCCGAACAGCATCGTGAGCCAGACGTCCGCCATGTCGTTCCGGAGCGCATAGGCACCGAGGACACAGAAGACGACGATGAAGGTGTTGAGGATCGCGGCGGGCACCTTCATCAGCATCGCGAACGAGATCGCCGCGAGGAACCCGAGCGCGATCATCAGCACATTGGCGAGGATCATCCCGGCGAAGATCGTGTAGACCTCTTCGGGCTGCTTCGTGAACAGGAGCGGCCCCGGCTGGATCCCGTGGAGGAGGAACGCCCCCATCATGACCGCGGTGGCGGCGCTGCCCGGGATACCCAGGGTGAGCAGGTGGATCATCGCGCCCCCGGTGGAGCCGTTCACCGAGCTCTCCGACGCCACGAGACCGCCCGGGTGGCCGGTCCCGAACAGCTCGGGCTGCTTCGACACCTGCTTCTCGAGCCCGTAGGAGACGAACGACGAGACGGTCGCCCCCGCGCCGGCGAGGCCGCCCACCGCGATCCCGACCGCGGTCCCCCGCGCGAGCGGCCACCGGAGCGGCCAGAGGTCGAGGAGGGGCAGGCGCGGGATCGCCCGTGCGCCCGGGTTCTCGGGCAACGGCTCGGGGTTCGCCGCGACGATCTGCTCGAGGACCTCGCCGATGGCGAACAGGCCGATCAGCACCGTCACGAAGTCGACGCCGGTCTTGAGGAAGGGCACGTCGAAGGTGAACCGCTCGACGCCGTACTGCGCCTCGGTGCCGATCGTCCCGAGGAACATCCCGGCGAAGAGCGAGATCAGCGCCGCCGTCATCGACGACTGGCCGAGCACGCTGACGCTCGCCAGGCCGAAGACCACGACGGAGAAGAACTCGACGGTCGAGAAGGTCAGCGCGAACCTGGCGAACGGCGGGGCCAGGAAGGCGAGGAACAGCGCGCTCACGAGGCCGCCGAAGGCCGAGCTCATGATGGCGAGGCCGAGCGCGTACTGCGTCTGCCCCTTGCGGCTCAGGCGGTACCCCTCCCACGTCGTCGGCACGTTCATCGGGTCGCCGGGGATGTTGAACAGGATCCCCGTGATCGACCCGCCGAAGACGCCGCCGCAGTAGACGCCGATCATGAGGAGGAGGGCTGGCACGATCCCCATCAGGTAGGTGAACGGCAGGACCAGCACGATCGAGTTCAGCATCGTGATGCCGGGGAGGGCGCCGGCCACGATGCCGATGACCAGACCGAGGACGATCATCGCGAAGTTCAGCGGCTGGAAGGCATTGAGGAAGCCCAGGCCGAGGTTCGCGAGGATCTCGCCCACGGGCTCGCTCAGAAGATGCGCAGCGCGCGATAGAGGGCGAGCGTGACCGCCTCGACGGGCCCCGCGCCCTTCGGGAGGGGGAGATACACGAGCTTGATGAAGACGTAGAGGAGGAGGACGGTCCCGACCCCGGCGTTCACGGCGATCCCCGCGATCGACCGGGCGCCCGAGAGCCACATGAAGGCGACGATGAAGCCCGCGGTGGCGAGTGCCCAGCCCAGGAGGGGCGTCGCGAGGACGTAGAGGACGATGAGGGCCACGCCCGCGGCGAGCTTGGCCTGCGAGATCTCGGGCAGCGGGTCGACCCCGGACGGCCTCGGCACCCGCCCGGTGGGGCTGGCGACGGCGTGACGACGGCGCCACTCGGCCACGAGCTTGACGAGACAGGTGACGCCGAGCCCGATCAGCGCGAGCCGCGGCCAGAAGCCCGGGCCGAGCTGGTCGCCCCGCGCGACCTCGTCGAGCCCCCGCGCCTGCCAGAGGAGAACCATCGCCGTGAGGACGCCGCCGAGCGGGGCCGCGGCGCGCCGAGCGGCCCGCATCCTATTTCCTCAGTCCGAACTCCTTCACGAGCCGGTCGAGGAGGTCCACCTCGCCCGCCACCCACTTGCCGAACCGGTCCGGCCCCATGTGGCTGTCGGGACTGAAGTACCACTCGTCCGCGAACTTCTTCCACTGCGGGGTGTCCATCGCCTTGCCGAACGCGTCGGCCATCGCCTGGACCCGCTCGGCCGGCGTCCCCTTCCGCGTGACGATGCCCCTGAACTGGGGCAGGGTGATGTCGAGGCCCAGCTCCTTGGACGACGGCACGTCGGGGAATGCGGGATGCCGCTGCGGGGCGAAGATGATGAGGGGCCTCAGCTGGTTCGCCCGGAGGTACTGGAGCACGTCCCCCGCCTGCTCGTAGAGGACCTCGGCGTGCCCGCCGAGCGCCGCCGCGTACCGCTCCCCGGGCTTCGGGTACGGCACGGTCGTCATCTTGTAACCCTTCTTCTCGAGGAAGCGGACCGTCACGTCATCGACCGTCCCGAAGCCGGTGGCGGCCACGCGGAGCTTGCCGGGGTTCCCCTGGGCATGCTTGAACAGCTCCTGCACCGTCTTGAAGGGGCTGTCGGACTTGACGAACAGGAACGAATCCGCCACCTGGGTGCGGATGACCCACTCGAAGTCGTCCACCCTGTACCGCGCGAGCCCCATCGGGATCGTCATCAGCGTGTCCTGGATGTACGTCGCGACGGTGTACCCGTCGGGCTTGCTCGCGAGGAGCTGCGCCATGCCGGTGTTCCCCGCGGCGCCCGGCACGTTCGAGACCGGGATCGCGACGCCGAGGAATGGCTGGCCGAGCGTCGAGATCTGCCGCGCCATCGCGTCCGCGCCGCCCCCGGTGCCCCAGGTGACGATGAAGTCGATCGGCCGGTTCGGGTACTTCTCCTGCGCCGTCCCCGGCACGGCCAGGGCGAGCAGCACCACCATCCCGGTCAGCGTCCGCATTGTCGTCCGCATCGTGCCTCCCCCCGGCGCGTTGCTCACCGCCCCGACCCCTCGGCGACGGCCCGCAACGCCCGCCGCAGCAGCTTGCCGGCGCCGCTCATCGGCAGCTCGGCCCGGAACTCGATCGCGCGCGGGACCTTGTACCCGGTGAGGCGCGCGCGGCAGAAGTCGATGAGATCTCGCTCGGTGACGCGGTCTCGGTGCTCGTCCTTGAGGACGACGTAGGCCTTGACGACCTCCCCGCGGTAGGCGTCCGGCGTCCCGACGACCACGGCGAGCTTGATGGCGGGGTGCTCGTAGAGCGTCTCCTCCACCTCGCGGGGCCACACCTTGAAGCCCGCCGTGTTGATCATGTCCTTCTTCCGGTCGACGATGGCGAAGTACCCGTCGGCGTCCATGACCGCGACGTCCCCGGTGTGGAGCCACCCGTCCTCGACGGCCTGCGCCGTCTCCTCCGGGCGGTTCCAGTAGCCGCGCATCACCTGGGGTCCGCGGACCAGGAGCTCGCCCGCGGCGCCCGGCCCGAGGGCGGCGCCGGTCTCGAGGTCGACGATGCACGCGTCCGTGTCCGGAAGCGGCATCCCGATCGAGCCGGGCTTGGCGCGGCCGATCGGGTTCGCGTGGGTGAGCGGACTCGACTCCGTGAGCCCGTACCCCTCGACGAGCACCTCCCGGCCCACCAGCCCGTCGAACGCCGCCTTCACCGCGGGCGGCAGGGGCGCCGCGTTCGTCCGGCACGCGCGCAGCGACGCGTACTCGCCGCGCCGCCCCTCCGGGTCGTTCAGCAGCGCGATGAACATCGTCGGCACGCCGAAGAGCCGCGTGGCCCGGTAGCGGCCGACCGCCCGCGCCACGGACGGCGCGTTGAAGCGGCCGAACACGAGGAGCGTCGCGGCGGCGGAGAGGGGCACGTTCATCACCCCGGACATCCCGCCGCTGTGGAACATCGGGATGGCGCAGACCGACGTCTCGTCACCCGGCGCGAAGGCGTACCACTCCGCGAACTGGATCGTGTTCGCGACGATGTTCCCGTGCGTGAGCGCGGCGCCCTTCGGCGCGCCCGTGGTGCCGCCCGTGTAGAGGAGGACCGCGACCTCGTCGGGCGCGCTCGAGGCCGGCGCGCCCGGCGGCAGCTCCTCCATCGCGCGGAGCGTCCCGGTCTCGACGACGTCGACGGCGAGGCGCTCGGCGACGGCACGGGCCGGGCCGCCGGCCTGCGCGACCAGGAGCGACACGCCGGCGTCCGCGAGCTGCTGCTCCAGCTCCCCGGCGCGCGCCGTCGGGTTCGCCGGCACCGCCACCCCGCCGGCGAGCCACGTGGCGTAGTAGGCGACGATCAGCTCGCTGCTGTTCGGGAGGGAGAAGCCCACGCGCGTGCCGGCCGAGACGCCCCGCTCCCGGAGACCGGTCGCGACGCCCTGCGCGGCGCGGAAGAGCGCCCGGTACGTCAGGGTGCGGCCCTCGGCGAGCGTCGCGGGGTCCAGCTCGCGGACGGCGACGCGGTTGCCGAAGCGGGCGACGCTCCGCTCGAGCAGCCACCAGGCGGGGGCCGCCGGGTACGCGAGCGACGTCGGGACGTGCGCCGGCCAGAAGCGGTGCCACGGCCGCGGGCGGAAGGGACGACTCGGGTCAGGCACAGCGCGCGGCGGCGGGGAGATCGTAGCCCAGGTCCAGGGCGGCGAGGTTCTGCTCGTGGAAGCGCGGGATCACCTCGAGCATCGCCCGCTTCATCGCCGCGTGGTCCATCCCGCTGAGCCGGGTGAGCGCGCCCAGCATGATCATGTTGGCGAAGAGCACGTTGGTGAGCCGTTCCTTCG
>JACQWC010000149.1 GCA_016209635.1 Candidatus Rokuibacteriota bacterium
ATCCAGAAGTATCTGAACTCGACGTTCATCGTCAAGGCCTCGATGGGGCACGTTCGCGACCTGCCCAAGTCGCAGCTCGGGGTCGACCCGGACCGGAACTTCAAGCCGAAGTACGTCATCACGCCGAGCAAGAAGAAGGTGCTGGACGAGCTCAGGCGCGCGGCCGAGAAGGCCGACGTCCTCTACGTGGCGACCGACCCCGATCGCGAGGGCGAGGCGATCGGCTGGCACCTCGCCCAGGAGCTCGCCTTCGACCGGAAGAAGGTGTACCGCGTCACGTTCAACGAGATCACGGAGCGGGCCGTCAAGGCCGCGTTCATCCAGCCCGGCAAGATCGACCTGAAGAAGGTCGACGCGCAGCAGGCGCGCCGCGTGCTCGACCGGCTCGTCGGCTACAGCCTCTCGCCGCTCCTCTGGGAGAAGGTGCAGCGCGGGCTGAGCGCCGGGCGCGTGCAGTCCGTGGCGGTCCGGCTCATCGTCGATCGCGAGCGCGAGATCGAGGCGTTCCGTCCCCAGGAGTACTGGTCCCTGCACGCCCGGCTCAGAGCGAAGCGGCCGCCCGAGTTCGTGGCGACGCTCAAGGAGGTGCGGGGCGAGAAGCTCGCGCTCTCCGACGAGGCGGCGACACGCGCCGTGATGGCCTCGCTCGAGGGCGCGCGCTTCACCGTGCGCTCGGTCACACGGGGCGAGCGCCGGCGAAACCCGGCGCCGCCCTTCATCACCTCGACGCTCCAGCAGGAGGCGGGCCGCAGGCTCGGCTTCTCGGCGAAGAAGACGATGACCGTCGCCCAGCAGCTCTACGAGGGGGTCGAGGTCGACTCCGCCGGCCCCGTCGGCCTCATCACTTACATGCGTACCGACTCGGTGCGGGTGGCGGGCGAGGCCCAGGCGGCGGCGCGCCGGTGGCTCGGCGCGCGCCTCGGCGCCGAGTACGTGCCCGAGGCGCCGCCCGTCTATCGCTCGCGCGGGAGCGCGCAGGAGGCGCACGAGGCGATCCGTCCGTCGGACGTCGCGCGGGACCCGAAGAGCGTCACGCGGGCGCTGACCAAGGACCAGCTCGCCCTCTACCGGCTCATCTGGGAGCGCTTCCTCGCGAGCCAGATGACGCCCGCCGTCTACGATACGGTGACCGCCGACATCGGGGCCGGGGAGTGCCTCTTCCGGGCTCAGGGCGCCACCCTCCGGTTCAAGGGGTTCACGGCCGTCTACGAGGAGAGCCGGGAGGACGACGCCCAGCCGGAGGAGGAGAGCGCCTCCGCCATTCCGCCCCTCGACGAGGGGGAGGTCCTCCGCGTGCTCGGGCTCGACCCCCGCCAGCATTTCACGCAGCCGCCCCCGCGCTACACGGAGGCGTCGCTCATCAAGGCGCTCGAGGAGCTGGGGATCGGACGACCGTCGACCTACGCGTCCATCCTCTCCACGATCGTCAACGATCGGGGCTACGTCCACCGCGAGCGGCGGACCCTCTACCCCACCGAGCTCGGGATGGCCGTCACCGACAAGCTCAAGCCCTACTTTCCCGAGATCATGGACGTCGAGTTCACCGCGCAGATGGAAGACTCGCTCGACAAGATCGAGTACGGCGAGCGGAAGTGGGTCGACGCGATCAAGGAGTTCTACGAGCCGTTCAAAGTGGACCTGGCGCGGGCCCTCAAGGAGATGCCGAGCGAGAAGGCCGGCGAGGAGACGGAGGAGACGTGTCCTGAGTGCGGCAAGCCACTCCTGGCCCGCCGCGGGCGGTTCGGGAAGTTCCTGGCGTGCTCGGCCTATCCCGACTGCCGGTACACGCGGAACGTCGCCGGGGCGGAGCGGCCGGAGGACGAACCGACCGGCGAGGTCTGCCCGGCGTGCGGGAAGCCGATGGTCCTGAAGCACGGCCGGTACGGGAAGTTCATCGCATGCTCCGGCTATCCCGACTGCAAGACGACGAAGCCCGTGACGCTCGGCATCGCGTGTCCCGAGCCCGGCTGTGGCGGCGAGCTGGTCGAGCGGCGGTCGCGGCGGGGCCGAAACTTCTACGGCTGCTCTGCCTACCCGACGTGCAAGTTCGTCGTCTGGCAGCGACCGGTGGCCGAGCCGTGTCCCAAGTGCGGCGCGTCCTTCGTCACCGAGCGCAGCGTGCGCGGGCGCCGGCTCCTGGCGTGCGCCCGGGAGGGATGCGACTTCCGGCGCGAGGCCGACGTCACGCCCGCATGAACGATCTTCTGGCGGCGTTCCTCCAGCACCTCGCCGTGGAGCGGAATGCGTCGCCGCACACCCTTCGGAGCTACCGGAGCGACCTCGCGGAGTTCCAGCGCTTCCTCGGGCCGGCGGGCGTCGGGAGCGTGCGGGAGGTGGACGCCCGGATTGTGCGCGCGTTCCTGGCGGGGCTCCACACCCGCGGGCTCGATCCCGCTTCTGTCGCGCGCAAGCTGGCGGCCCTCCGGAGCTGGTTCCGGTTCCTCGTGCGGCGCCGGCTCGTGCCGCGCAACGTCGCGCGGGACGTCCGGGGCCCCCGACTCCCGCAGAAGCTGCCGGGGTTCCTGCCGATCGACGAGGTCCGCGTGCTGATGGAGGGACCGGCGGCTGCGGACGCCCAGCGCGCGCGCGACACCGCGATCCTCGAGCTGCTCTACGCGAGCGGCCTGCGCGTCTCGGAGCTCGCGGGGCTCGACGTGGACGACGCCGACCGCGCGGAGCGGACCGTGCGAGTCCTCGGCAAGGGGGGCAAGGAGCGCATCGTGCCGTTCGGGACGAAGGCGGCGGACGCGCTGGAGAGGTACCTCGGCACCCGGCCGGCGGCCCGCGGGCCGCTCTTCACCAACCGGCGGGGTGGACGGCTGACGGGGCGCTCCATCCGCACGATCGTCCGTCGGCGCGCGCGGGGGGCAGGCCTCGTCCGGCGCGTGAGCCCGCACACGCTCCGCCACACCTTCGCGACCCATCTCCTCGACGCGGGGGCGGACCTCCGCGCGATCCAGGAGCTGCTGGGCCACAGCCGTCTCTCGACGACCCAACGCTACACGCACGTCGGGTCCGACCATCTGATGCGGGTCTACGACGCGGCGCATCCCCGCGCCCACGGGCCGGGCGCGGCCGTCTCGCCCCCGGCATGAGCCGCGGTTCCCGGAGCCCGCACCCCCCAAGGAGGGTCGTCCAGTGAGCGGGGCCGCGTTCCGGGCGACGACCGTCGTGTCCGTCCGCCACCGGGGCCAGGTGGCGATCGCCGGCGACGGCCAGGTCTCGATCGGGAACACGATCGTCAAAGCCGGCGCGCGGAAGGTCCGCAAGCTCTACAACGATCGCGTCCTGGCCGGGTTCGCTGGCACCGCCGCCGATGCCTTCACGCTCTTCTCCCGGTTCGAGGCGAAGCTCGAGGAGTACCGGGGGAACCTCCCGCGCGCGGCCGTCGAGCTGGCCAAGGACTGGCGGACCGACCGCGTCCTCCGGCGCCTCGAGGCCCTGCTGGCGCTGGCGGACCGCGAGCACTCGCTCATCGTCTCGGGCACCGGCGACGTCATCGAGCCCGACGACGGGCTGATCGGGATCGGCTCCGGGGGACCGTTCGCGCTCGCCGCGGCGCGCGCGCTGATCGCCCACTCGGACCTCGACGCGAAGGCGATCGTCGCGGAGGCGATGCAGGTGGCGGCGTCGATCTGCGTCTTCACCAATACCCACGTCACGGTCGAGGTGCTGTGAGCCAGCTGACGCCCGCGCAGATCGTCCTCGAGCTCGACCGGTACATCGTCGGGCAGGACCGGGCCAAGCGCGCCGTCGCCGTCGCGCTCCGCAACCGGTGGCGCCGGCAGAACGTGCCGCCCGAGCTGCGCGACGAGGTGGCGCCGAAGAACATCATCATGATCGGCCCCACGGGCGTCGGGAAGACGGAGGTCGCCCGCCGCCTGGCGAGGCTCTCCCAGGCGCCCTTCCTCAAGGTCGAGGCCTCGAAGTACACGGAGGTCGGGTACGTCGGCCGGGACGTCGAGTCCATGATCCGCGACCTCACCGACCTGGCCGTGAACATGGTGAAGGCCGAGATGGCGGCCGCCGTGCGGGAGAAGGCCGAGCAGCTCGCCGAGGACCGGCTGCTGGACCTCCTGCTGCCCCGTCGGCCGAGCGAGCCGTTCACGAGCGGCTCGCTGGAGGAGGTGAGCCCCGACGCCTCCCGCGCGGCGACGAAGGAGAAGCTGCGCGCCCAGCTCCGGGCCGGGCGGCGCGACGCGGTCGCGGCCGACGAGCACATGCTCCCACGCGTCCGCGCTGCTGCGCTCGTCCGAAATGACGCCGCAGAATCGCCAGATCGCTGTCTTTCGTGAATACAAAATCCGCACCGACGATGTCTTTGTCGTTGGCGATGGCGGAGTCGTCGATCAGCAACGGATCGACGCCTTTCAATTCCTGCGCC
>JACQWC010000150.1 GCA_016209635.1 Candidatus Rokuibacteriota bacterium
ACCATGAGCATGTCGAGGTGCTCGTCCATCGTGTTCACGGTGAACGGCATCGTCGGGTTCGTCGACGACGGCAGGCAGTTCGGCTCGCCGCAGACGCGGATGATGTCCGGCGCGTGGCCGCCACCCGCGCCCTCCGTGTGGTAGGTGTGGATCGTCCGCCCCTTGAACGCCCGGATCGAGTCCTCGACGAACCCCGCCTCGTTGAGCGTGTCGGTGTGGATGGCGACCTGCACGTCGTACTCGTCGGCCACGCGGAGCGCCGTATCGATCGCCGCCGGCGTCGTGCCGCAGTCCTCGTGGAGCTTCAGGCCGATTGCGCCGGCATCGATCTGCTCGCGCAGCGGATCGGGCGCCGAGGCGTTGCCCTTCCCGAGGAACCCGAGGTTCACCGGAAACGCCTCGGCCGCCTCGAGCATGCGGTGGATGTGCCACTCGCCCGGCGTGCAGGTGGTCGCGTTCGTCCCGGTGGCGGGCCCGGTTCCCCCGCCGACGAGCGTCGTGAGGCCGGCGCTGATGGCCTCGTCGACGAGCTGGGGACAGATGAAGTGGATGTGCGTGTCGAGCCCGCCCGCCGTGACGAGGCGCCCCTCGCCGGCGATCACCTCCGTCGCCGCGCCCACGACCATCCCGGCCGTGACGCCCGCCATGAGATCCGGGTTGCCGGCCTTGCCGATGGCCACGATCCGTCCCTCGCGCACGCCGATGTCGGCCTTCACGATGCCCGAGTGATCGACGATGACCGCGTTGGTGACCACGAGGTCGAGAGCGCCATCGGCCCGCGTCGCGCGCGCCGACTGGCCCATCCCGTCGCGGATCACCTTGCCGCCCCCGAACTTCGCCTCCTCGCCGGGCACGGTCAGGTCGCGCTCGATCCGGATGAACAGCTCCGTGTCGGCCAGCCGCACCCGGTCGCCGGTCGTCGGGCCGTACAGGTCGGCGTACTGGCGGCGCGTCAGCCGGAGCGTCATGACGGACGCTCCCACTCGGCGAGCCGCCGGAGGGCCGCCGAGCGGTCCGCGCCCTCGGTCAGCCCGTTCAGGCCGAACACGCGCCGGCCTCCGGCCAGCTCCACCAGCGTCACGCGCTTGGCGTCACCGGGCTCGAAGCGCACGGCCGTGCCCGCCGGCACGTTCAGGCGCATCCCGAACGCCAGGGCTCGATCAAAACGGAGGGCCCGGTTCACCTCGAAAAAATGGAAGTGGGAACCGACTTGCACAGGCCGGTCGCCGGTGTTCGTCACGGTCAGCTCGACCGTCCCGCGCCCCGCGTTGGCCACGATGTCGCCTTCGCCCAACAGGTACTCGCCGGGAATCACGTGGTCCCTCCTTCTAACGGATCGGACGATGGATCGTGACCAGCTTCGTGCCGTCGGGGAAGGTGCCCTCCACCTGCACCTCCTCGATCATCTCGGGCACCCCCTCCATCACGTCGTCGCGGCTCAGGATCGAGAGCCCCGCTTCCATCAAGTCGGACACGGTGCGCCCGTCCCGGATGCCCTCGAGGATCTCGCCCGTGAGGAGCGCCAGCGCCTCCGGGTGATTGAGCCTGAGCCCGCGGGCCCGGCGCCGGCGCGCGACCTCGGCGGCCGTGAAGATGAGCAGCTTCTCCGCTTCGCGGGGGGTGAGGTGCATCGTTGGACCTCCCTTGATGGGACGGATCGACGCGTCCGGGCGCGGGGACCGCGCCCCTCAGACGGCCAGGTGTCGCCTCACCATCTCGGCCTTCAGCTCGTGCGTCGCGCCGGCGGCGACCACCGCGCCCTTGGCCATGATCACGTAGTTGTCGGCGAGGCGCTCGGCGAAGTCAAGGTACTGCTCGACGAGGAGGACGGTCAGTCCGAGCTCCCGCTTGATCCGCTGGATCGCGTCCTCGATCTCGAGAATGACCGACGGCTGGATCCCTTCGGTCGGCTCGTCGAGCATGAGGAGCTTGGGGCGCGTCAGCAGTGCGCGCCCGATCGCGAGCATCTGCTGCTCGCCGCCGGACAGGACGCCGCCCTTGCGCGCGAGCAGCGCCCGGAGGGCCGGAAAGAGGTCGAGCACGTCGTCGAGACCCGAGGCGCGCCGAGAGCCCAGGAGCGCCATTCGAAGATTCTCCGCGACGGTGAGGTGCGGGAAGATCTCCCGCCCCTGCGGGACGTACCCGACGCCGGCCCGCGCCCGCCGGTCCGGCGGCCAGCGCGTGACGTCGGCGCCGTCGAAGGTGACGCGCCCCCGGCGGGGGGGCAGGAGGCCCATCACCGTCCTGAGCAGCGTCGTCTTGCCGCCCCCGTTCCGTCCCATGAGGCAGACCACGCGCCCGGCGGCCACCTCGAAGCCCACGTTCCAGAGCACCTGGCTCCCGCCGTACGCGACGTCGAGACCCTCAACGGACAGCATCGGCCGCGCCCTTTCGCGACTGCCCGAGGTAGACCTCGCGCACACGGGCGTCCTGCTGGATCTGCCCGACCTCGCCCTCGCACAGGACGGCACCCTGGTGGAGCACGGTGACCTTGCGGGCGAGCTGGCGCACGAAGTCCATGTCGTGCTCGATCACGAGCACCGACCGATCCGCGGCAATGGCCGCGAGCAGCTCCCCGGTCCGCGCCGTCTCCGCCTCGGTCATGCCCGCGACCGGCTCGTCCACCAGGAGCAGCTCGGGATCCTGCGCCATCACCATCCCGATCTCGAGCCACTGCTTCTCGCCGTGGGAGAGGGCGCCCGCCAGGGAGCGCGCCTTCGCCCCGAGCCCGACCGTCTCAAGGACCGCGTCGGTCCGCCCGCACTCGGCGCCCGGGCGTCGGTCCAGCAGGGTGGCAAAGACTCCCTTGCTCGCGCGGCGCAGCGACAGGTCGACGTTCTCCCACACCGTGAGGTTCACGAACACCGACGGCGTCTGGAACTTGCGGCCAACGCCGAGCGCGACGATGTCGTTCTCGCGGAGCGGCACCAGATCGGTGTGGTGGCCGAAGATCACCCGCCCGCTTGCCGGCTTCACCCGGCCAGAGATGACGTCGAGCAGCGTCGTCTTGCCCGCGCCGTTGGGCCCGATCACGACGCGAAGCTCGCGGCGGTCCATGTAGAAGTTGAGGCGGTTCAGCGCCTTGAACCCGTCGTAGTCGACCGTGACATCCTCGAGATACACGATCGCGCCGGCCGTCATTTACCGGAACCGCGAGGACGGATCGCGTCGTGGGTGGCCCGAGCCAGGCGCGTCGAGTCCAGGATCGCGTCCGCGACGCGCGGGGAGGCGAGCTCGCCGATACGCCGTCGCCCGCGGGCCAGTGCGCCGGTCAGGCCGTCGGGGAAGAAGAGCACTGTCCCCATGAAGAGAGCGCCGAGGAAGAGCAGCCACAGGTCGGGATAGCTCGTCGTCAGCCAGGTCTGGATCCAGTTGACGCCGATGGCGCCGGCGACCGCGCCCACCAGCGTGCCTCGCCCCCCTGCGGCAACCCACACGACCATCTCGATCGACGGCAGGACCCCGAGCCTGGCCGGTGTGATGATCCCGACCTGCGGGACGTAGAGGGCGCCGGCGACGCCGGCCAGGACCGCGGCCACGACGAACACGAAGAGCTTGTAGTCGGCCGGCGAGTACCCCGAGAAGAGCACACGCGTCTCGCTGTCGCGGATGGCGACGAGCACCTTGCCGGCCCGTGACCGCGTGATCCACCGGCACAAGAGGTACGCGGCGAGCAGCGTCAGGGCCGTCACCAGGTAGAGCCCGCGCTGGGTCGCCGCGGAGTTCAGCGGCTGCCCGAAGATCGTCTTGAAGTCGGCGAGCCCGTTGGTGCCGCCCAGGTTCATCTCGTTCCGGTTGAAGACGAGCCAGGCGCTGAGCGCCAGCGCCTGGGTGATGATCGCGAAGTACACGCCGCGGATCCGGCTCCGGAACGCGAGGAACCCGAAGACGAGGGCGAACAGCGCGGGGACGGCCAGGACCGCGAGGACGGTGAACGCTCCGCTCCGGAACGGCTTCCAGAAAAGCGGCAGCTCGGTGACCCGGTTCCACACCATGAAATCCGGGAGCGCGCTCTGGTAGACGCCCTGGGCGCCGATCTCGAGCATGAGATGCATGCCCATCGCGTAGGCGCCAAGCCCGAAGAAGACCCCGTGCCCGAGGCTGAGCACGCCGGCGTAGCCCCACAAGAGGTCGAGGCCGAGCGCCAGGATCGCATAGGCGAGGAACTTCCCGAAGAGGTTCAGCGTGAAGTTCGAGACATGCATCGGCGAGCCCGGCGGCAGCGCGTTGCAGAGCGGGAGCACGCCGGCGAGCACCACGGCCGCGAGCCCGACCCCCATCCACTCACGCTTCGGCATTTCGCCCCCGCGTCGCGAAGAGCCCGGCCGGTCGCCGCTGGAGGAAGAGGATCACGCCGACCAGGATCGCGACCTTCGCGAAGACGGCGCCGAGCGCCGGCTCGATCCCCTTGTTGAGACCGCCGATGCCCGCGGCCGCGAGGACCGTCCCCGCGAGCTTGCCCACGCCGCCCGTGACGACGACCATGAAGGAGTCGACGATATAGTTCTGGCCGAGCGAGGGCCCGACGTTCCCGATCTGCGTCAGCGCGCAGCCGGCCAGCCCGGCGAGCCCGGCGCCGAGCGCGAAGGTCATCGCGTCGACCCGTCCCGCGCGTACCCCCAGACACGCGGCCATCGCCCGGTTCTGCGTGACGGCGCGGATGGCCAGCCCCGCGTTGGTCCTGAACAAGAGCCCGTACATGCCGGCGACGCACGCGGTCGCGAGGCCGATGATGAACACGCGGTTCCAGGGGAGCTGGAGATCGACCATGACCGGTACGCCACCCGAGAGCCAGCGCGGCGCCGAGACGTCGACGTTCGCCGCGCCGAACCAGAGCCGGAGGCCCTGCTGGATGATGAGCGAGGCCCCCCAGGTGAGGAGCAGCGTCTCGAGCGGGCGGCCGTAGAGGCGGCGGATCACGCCCCGCTCCAGCAGGAGCCCGACGGCCGCGGCGACGAAGAACGACAGGGGGAGCGCCAGCACGAAGTACAGATCGATGTACTGCGGCCACGCCGCGCGGACCCAGTTCTGGACGACGAAGGTCGCGTACGCGCCCAGCGCCATCAGCTCGCCGTGGGCCATGTTGATGACCCCCATCAACCCGAAGACGATCGCGAGACCGAGGGCCATCAAGAGGAGAATCGACGCCAGCGACGCCCCCTGGAAGAGCGTCTCGACCGCTGCCGTCAGCATGCCCCACCGCTCGATCTGGCGGACGGCCGCGGTCGCGACCTCCCGCTCCGCCGCGGACGCTGCGGGATCGCCCGCGAGCGACCGGAGCGCCGGGAGCCCACTCGCCGAGTGGAGGTCGCCGAGCGCCCGCGCGGCGGACGCACGGACCTCCGGGGCGCCGTGGGCGAGACGGATGAGCGCCAGCGCCTCGGCCAGCGCGTGGCGGACCCACCGGTCCTGCTCCTTCGCGAGTGCCTCCTCCACCACGGGGACCGCGCGCGCGCTGGCCTGGTTGCCGAGCTTCACCGCAGCGCCACGCCGGACGTCCGGACTCGGGTCGGCGAGCTGTGCCCGCGTCTCGTCGGCGTCGAGGAACGGCTTGATCGCGAGTCGGAGTCGACGGTCGGCGGGCACCTCCTCCAGCGTGGCCGCGGGGACCGCGCCGAGCGGCCTGCGCGCGTACGCGCTCAGAATCTCGACGACCTCCTGGTCGCCGCGCGTGGACCTCTCGCCACCGATGACGATCTCGACTCGATCTCCCCGCCTGAGCTTGTACACGCCGCCGTCGCGCAGCGCCCCGAGGAACGCGAGCCACCCCGCATCCCCGGTGCGGCCGAGCAGCGCGACCGCGGCCTCCCGCCGGTGCGCATCGTCGGTGGCGAGGTCGGCGAGCGCCTGCTCCGCGGCACCGGCTCCCGGCGACGAAGCCGCGGGCGCGGGAGACGGGGTCCCCGCGTGGCTCACCGCCGGCGCGGCCAACCACGCGAGGACGAGAACCCAAGCGAGTCGGGTCATTACACCTTCTTCTGGTATGTACCCTTCTGCTTCACCCAGTCGCACCCCTTGTCCGGGCTCGTGTACTCGCTCCAGGGCTCGGCCTTCACGAGGCCCTTCGAGCGCGACACGACCTTGAACTGACCGTCCTTCAGGATCTCGCCGATCAGGACCGGCTTGTACGTGTGGTGGTTCGCCTCGTCCATCTTGATCTTGCCGCCCGGGGCCAGGAACTCCTGACCGTAGACCGCCTTGCGGACGGCGTCGACCTCGGTCGACTTGGCCTTCTCCACGGCCTGCTTCCACACGTAGACGCCGAAGTAGGCGGCCTCCATGGGGTCGTCGGTGACACGCTTGTCGGCGCCGGGCAGGCTGGCCTTCTTGCTGTACGCCTTGAACGCCTGGACGAACCGCTTGTTCTGAGGCGTGTCGACCGACTGGTAGTAGTTCCAGGCGGCGAGGTGACCGACGAGGGCGGAGGTGTCCATCCCGCGCAGCTCGTCCTCGGCCACGCTGAAGGCCATGATGGGCGCGTTCTCCGACCGGAGCCCCTGATTGGCGAACTCCTTGTAGAAGGGGACGTTGCTGTCGCCGTTGATCGTCGAGAGCACCGCGGCGTTCCCCCCGGAGGCGAAGCGCTTGATCTTGCCGACGATCGTCTGGTAGTCCTGGTGGTTGAACGGCGTGTACTCCTCCGCGATGCTGTCGGCGGGGATGCCCTTGGCGAGCAGGAACGCGCGCAGGATCTTGTTCGCCGTCCTCGGGAAGACATAATCGGTCCCCAGCAGATAGAACTTCTTGTAGCCGCCGCCCTCCTTCGACATGAGATATTCCGCGCCTGGGATCAACTGCTGGTTGGGAGTCGCACCCGTATAGAAGACGTTGCGCGAGCATTCCTCGCCTTCATATTGCACCGGGTAGAAGAGCAGGCCGTTGTTGTTCTCGAAGACCGGCAGCACCGACTTGCGGCTCACCGAGGTCCAGCAGCCGAAG